>DATGEF010000040.1:0-11212 GCA_035310405.1 Chloroflexia bacterium
CCCCTAACCCCTCGTCGTGGATTTTGGATTGCGGGCGGTCCGATCCCTGACCCTCGTCCCCCGCTCTCTCGGCGGGCCCCGGCCCGCTGACTGCGTCGTCCCTGCCTACTGCATCCTGCAGACTGCCGACTGATTCGTTACTGACGACTGACGACTGACGACTGACGACTGCCGGCGGCGGCCCGAGCAGCACCGCGGCGAGGGTGTTGAGCATGGCGCTCTCGGAGACGCCGTAGCGGGCGGCCAGGTCGGTATAACGGAGGCCGGCCAGGAAGCCGGCGCGCAGCTCAGCGGGGGGCATCAGGAAGGCGGCGGCAAAGGCGTTGGCTTCGAGTTCGCGTTGCTGGCGAGGGCTGTAGGTTTCCACGGCCACCGGGGAGGCCGGGGCGAGCGCGGTACATTCTTCGTCGATGTCGGCGGCCGAGCAGCGGGCCTGGCCGCCGTGCAGCAGCGCATGGCCCAGCTCGTGGGCCAGGCTGAAGGCGACGGCGGGGGGCGGCAGCCCGGCGTCATAGGCGACGAACTCGCGGTCGAACACGGCCCGGGCGCCCCCCAGCAGTGGGTCGCCGGGGGGCAGCGGGAACACGTCCAGGCCCTGCGCGGCCAGCTGCCGCAGACAGTGCTCGGTGCTCCGCCCCCCATCCTGGGAGTCGGTGGGCAGCGCGACTTGCCAGCGCGGCGTGTCCCGGCCCGGGAAGGTAGCGCGCTGTTGGGCGGCGATGGTCTGGATTGTCTTCCAGCGCTCGGTTCGTGGCATGCGGCGGATCTCGCCCGGCGCCCGACTCTAGACGCCGATAAATTGCTCCGGATACTGCCGGATATAGCGGATGCGCAACCGATGGGTATCTTCGACCAGCGCCAGCGACCAGAACTGCCAGTCGAGCGTACCCAGCTGGCTCTGCGCGGCGGATTCGCCAAAAGCCTCTGCAGTGCCTTGCGCCGCATAATGGCGGATCTGGGGCTCCTCGTGGATATACACCGCGATCGCCCGCTCCAGCACCTCGGCGTGTTTTTGCGCGCCGATCATCCGGAAACCATCCAGCGCCTCGACGGCGAGCTGCCCCGCCGGATTCCAAAAATATTCGTGAAAGCCGCCGCTGCTGACCTCGGATTCCAGGACCCGGGTCGCATACACCATTTGCAGCCCCTCGGGCAAGCTCGTCAGATCGCGCTGTTCAGGCCCGAGTTGCTGACTCACGTAGTCCAACAGGGCGGCTTCCAGATCGGAATCGGCAATCGTGGCCAGGATCGCCTCGGTCAGCACCGCATAGCGGTGCCGATTGAGGATGGCCGCCATCCGGCGGGGCAGATCATCCGCGTCCGAGGGCTCCATTACTCTTCGTCAGCCGGGGCCTGCGCGGCGGCGAGCCAGCGGGCGCGGTCGGGAGGGGCCAGCGTCACGCTGCTGGCCACGGCCTCGGCAAAGGTCTGTTGGCCCACCTGCGGCGCCTGGGCCGCGTGGTAGAAGGCCCCGGCCGTCACCGGCCCACTCCCGGCCAGGGCGGCGCGGATCGCCTCCCGCGTGCAGTCCAGGGCGCCGGCCAGCTCCCGGACGAGGGCGCCGGGCACGGTTTCCGGGCGGACCACGCGCCGGTCGATCTTGAACAAAATGTCGCTGCTCAGCCCGACGCGGGCCGCCAGCTCGCGCAGCGACAGGCCGGCGAGCTGCCCCCGTTGGCGCAGGCTCAGCGGCGGCGCGACCTGCGCCAGCGTCCGCCGCGCGATCGCCGCAACGGCAGCCACCTGCGCGGCCGTCGCGGGGGGCGCCGCCCGCTCCTGCTCCCGCGCCTGCGCCAGATCGATCAACCCGGCGGCCTGCTGCGGATAGCGGTGGATCCAGCTTGCGAGCGTCTCGCCCTGCTCCAGCGCTTCCAGAAAGGCCAGCTGCACCTGCCGTGTGGTCATGTGCGGGTCTTGATCGGTGTGTGTTTGTGGTTGGTGGTTCATGCCCCTACCCGTCTACTTTCCAGGAGCCCGCGCTCCAGCCAGGGGCGTAGCGTCTCCTCGGCGGCGCGCAGGTAATTGCGCACCGTGCGATCGCTGACACCCAGTAAGCTGCTGATCGTCGGCTCACCACTATCTTTGCTGCGTTCCTTGTAGCCCAACGTTTTGAGATAGACCGCGCGGCGGACGTTGCCGTCCAGTTGCGCCAGCGCCTCCGGCACGAGCAGCGCGGGCTCGACGGCCAGCGGGTCCGCCAGGTTGTCCTCTTCGCTCCAGGCATCGCCGGCCTCGGTGGTGCCGCGTTTGAAGGGACGCTCGTGTGCGCGCTGGCGGCGCAGGCGCTCGGCGGCGTCCGCGCAGGCCATGCGCAGCATGTGGCTGAAGTGGACTTCCCAGAACTCATGCTGGGGCGCGGTATTGTACACTTCCTGCCACATCTGGATCAGGGCCGTCTGGGCCAGGTCGTCCCGGTCGTCGGCGGGCACCACCTGGCTGCCCGCGATGCGGCTCACCAGGGGGGAGGCGCGCTCGACGAGCCATTGGGCGACCCGCTCGGCGTCGAGCAGGCGCCCGGCCGTCTGCAAGCGGCGGATGCCATGCACCAGCGTTTCGAGCGCCTGCGCCGCGGCCAGGGCCGGGAGCAGCCCCGGGTCGCCGGCCGGGGGCAAGCCCCGGATCTCGGACTCCACCTCGGCCCGCCGGCGGTAGCTGCGGCTGAGTCCCAATCCCCCTGTGATACCCCCCGGGGGCGGTCCCGGGGGCGGTTCCCTAACGTCCGGCACGGCTGCCCTCCTGTTCGTGGCTGCTCTTACAGTTCCTATCGGGGCCGGGGGCGAAAAAGCGGAAAGCGCTTGGATCAGGCCTACCGGCGTGGGCGGCGACGCCTAGCGGCTGAAGCCGCGGCTACGGGTACGAAGCCCGCCTGCGCGGGCTGTGACGGGTGGTTGGGCGGATCAAGCACAGGTTGATGGTCCTGTTAATCCTCGACCGCGAGTTGCGAGTCCGTGTGTTCCCATTGCGTGACCAAATTCTGGGTGGCGTGATGTGTTTTCTGATGCTGAACATAGTTTTGCAGTGCGGGTATACCATCTTTTTGTAAGGTGAAAGCACCATAGGAACCCTGCCACTTGAAGAAGACGTCGGGCTGGGTGGTATTGGTGATATGGTGCGATGACGCGCCTTTCACTTCCTGGATCAAGAATGCGACGGTCAGGGTCGCGGGAAACCGTAGCAAAAAGTGGACGTGATCTTCCACCCCACCAATCGCCAGGGGTACACACCCCAATTCCTTGGCTTTGCCGATAATCACCGCATACACTGGCCCCTCGATCGCTGGGGTAATCAGCGGCAGCCGATTCCACGTTGCCCAAACACAATGCAAATACAATTGGGTATACGACCGCCGCATCGTCCCATCCCCTCAACCCACATCGCTGGGCTTAGTCCGCGTAGCCCCACAGCCCACGCTGCGCCCCACCCACGTCTCAGCCCGCGCAGGCGGGCTTCGTACCTGTAGCCGCGGCTTATGAACTCTTCCTATTAAATTCGGTATCGCGTGCGGCTGGCCGTACCGATTTAATTCGGAAACATTCATCAGCCGCCAGGCGATCGTCCCAACCCATATCACCGGGCTGCGTCCGTGTACCCACAATATGGGCGGCGCCCCATCCACGTCTCAGCCCGCGCAGGCGGGCTTCGTACCCGTAGCCGCGGCTTCAGCCGCTAGGCGATCGTCACCGTCCGACACCGTATTATAGCGGATGCGCCCCAAACCAGCGAGGCCCCGCCAGCTGGCGGGGCCTCACCCTTAGCAAGAAAGAAGCGGGGAGGGGGGATGCTACGGCGTCACGCCCGGATCGGTGGGCGCCTGGTTCGGCAACTGCTGGCCGCCCGGTAGCTGATTCGGCCGCTGCGCCAGGGTGACTTTGAGCGACAGAGTCTGCGTGCCCCGGGCGACGGTCAGGGTCACCTGGTTGCCGATCTGCTTGCTCTGGAGCTGCGTCTGCAGGTCGGTGATGCTGGTGACGGCCTGCCCGTCGACTGCCGTGATGATGTCGCCCAGCGGGCCGCCGCTGGTCGGATCGCCGCCCTGCAGCCCGGCCTGGGCCGCCGGCCCGTTCGGCACGACCGCGGTGATCAGCACCCCCTGGGTGACCGGCGCCTTCAGCTGCCCGGCCAGGGTGGCGTCCAGCGTCTCGCCCTGGATGCCCATCCAGGGCCGCGCCTGGGTTTGCGGCACCTGCGGGCTACCGCCGTTCGGATCGGGGATGCCCGGGATCTGGGGGGCCGTGCCCTGCGCGCCCGGCAGTTGGTCCGGCCAGGCCGCCAGCGTGGCCTTCGCGGTCTGCGACTGGCCGCCGCGCAGGAAGGTCAGCGTCACCTGGTCGCCGACATGCTTGTTGTCCAGGTACGCCGTGATGTCTTCGACGCTCGCCACGGCATTGCCGTCCACCGCAGTGACGATATCGCCCAGCGGGCCGCCGCTGGTCGGATCGCCGCCCTGCAGCCCCGCGTTGGCCGCCGGGCTCCCGGGCAACACCTGCGCCACCAGCACGCCTTTGCTGACCGGCGCCTTAACCTGGCTCGCCAGGTCCGCCGTCAAGGCGACGCCGCTGATGCCCAGCCAGACGCGCTGCACATTGCTGCCCTGCGTCAGCTGTGGCAGCAGGGTCTTGGCCCGGTTGATCGGGATCGCGAAGCCGACGCCGACGGAGCCACGCACCGGGCTTTCGATCGCCGTGGTGATGCCGATCACCTGGCCCTGCATGTTGAACAGCGGGCCGCCGGAGTTGCCCGGGTTGATGGCCGCGTCGGTCTGCAGCATGCCGCGCATCGGGCGCCCACTCTCGCTGTTCCAGGTGCGGTCGATCGCGCTGATAATCCCGGCCGTCACCGTGTGGTCCAGGCCGAACGGATTGCCGACCGCGACGACTTCATCGCCCACGCCGGCCGTGCTCGAGTCGCCCAACGTCGCGGGCTGGGTTTTGTCGGTGGGCAGGCTAACCGTCAGCACCGCCAGATCATCTTGCGGGGCGTCGCCGGCCAGCTTGGCGTCGATGCTCGTGCCGTCGAGCAAGACCACGCGGATCGTGTTCGCGCCCTGCACGACATGGTAGTTGGTCATGACGTGGTTACGGTCGACGACGATCCCGGTGCCTTCGCCCCCGCTGCTGAAGCGGCCCCCGCCGGTCGAGACGCGGACGTCGACGACGGAGTTGGCGACATTGCGATAGAGCGTGCCGATGGCATTCGTGCTGTCATTGGCCACGCTCCGCGAGGTCACCACGACCGGGGCGGCGCTGCTCACCGGGTTCGCGGCGGGCTTGCTACTCGTCAAGAACAGAGTCGAGGCGGCGCCGCCGAGGCTCCCGGCCAGCAAGCCGAGCACCAACATGGCGACCAGCAGCACGCCACGGAGCCCGCCTTGCGCCCGGCGCGGCTGCCCGTTGCTGGGCGGCGCCAGGTAGGCGGGCGCGGGCCCGGGCGCCGGGGGCAGGACCGGCGGCGTAAACACCGGCAGGGGTTGGGTGTTGCGGCGCGGCGGCATCACAAACTGGCCGACGAAAGGGGGGGCTGGCGGGGGCACGGGGGACTCGCCCATGGGTGCTTCATAGCGGGCGCGGTTCGGATCAAACGTTTCCATGATGCTTTCTCCTCGTTTAACGATCTGCGCCCGCGGCGCTGGCATCCTCGCTTGGAGGCCCGTCCGGCGGCGCAGCGATTCTGGCATTTGTATAGATTGATTATGCCCTTTTACTCTCAAAGTCGCCACAGAGAGAGATTAGAAATTAGTAAGAAAGCGGGGCGGCCGGGCCGCAGGCCGCCGGCAGGACGATCGTGAAGGTGGACCCGGCCCCGGGCGCACTCTGGACGCGGATCTGGCCGTTGTGCTCGCCGACGATCCAGCCCGCGATCGCCAGACCCAGGCCGGTGCCCCCGGTGCCGCGGGCCGGATCGGCGCGGTAGAAGCGCTCGAAGATGTGGGGCAGGTCGGCCGGGGCGATCCCGCAGCCGGTGTCGGCCACGGCGATCGCGACCTGGCCGTCGTGGACGGTCGTGCTGAGATCGACCCGGCCCTCCGCCGGCGTGTACTTGAGCGCGTTTTCGATCAGAATCAGCAAGAGCTGCTTCAGATAGTCGGGGTCGCCGATCACCGTGGCCTCGACCAGGAGCTCGGCCGGCTGGATGCGCTCCCCGCCGGGCAGGTAGCGGGCGGCGGCGCAGGCCTCGCGCACCAGCGGGGCGACGGCCACCCGCTCCTTGCGTAGCTGCTGCCCGGCGTCCGCGCGGGCAAGCTCCAACAGGTCGCCCACCAGCCGGCTCATGCGCTGGGCTTCGCTGGCGATCTGGGCGATACTCTCCTGGCGGTCGGGCAGGGCCATATGGGGCACCCGCTGCAGGAGCTCGGCGTTGCCGCGGATCGCGGTCAGGGGCGTGCGCAACTCGTGCGAGGCGTCGCCGACGAAGCGCTTCTGCGCGGCCAGGGCGGCCTCCAGCCGGTGGGCCGCCTCCTGGGCCTGGGCGTAGGCGCCCTGCAAGCGGTCGAGCATCGTGTTGAAGGTCGCCGCCAGCCGGCCGACTTCGTCGGTGGGGCCGGCATAGGGGACGCGCCGGCTGAAGTCGCGGTCCTGGCCGATCTGCTCGGCGGTCCGGCTGACCCGCTCCAGCGGGCGCAAGGCCTGGCCCGAGATCAGCCAGCCCACCCCGAGCGCGGCGATCAGCGCCAGCACGCTCCCGGCGGCCAGCAACAGCCGCAGCCCGGCCGCCGTGTCGTCGAGCGCCTTGAGCGGCCGGGCAGCCTGGACCAGGCCCACCGTCTGATTCCCCACCCGCAGGGGCGCATCGTAGATGCGCAGGCGATACGTGCCGGATTGCATCGTCTCGAATTGCGGCCCACCGCCGCCCGCCACCGCCAGACCGACCGCATCCAGCGGCAGCTGGTGCCCGAAGAGGTTGTCTGACACACGTTTGACCTGGCCCTTGGAGTCGGCGATTTGGACAAAAATATCGCTGGCGCTCAGGTCGTTGGACTGGGGCAGCAGGACCACGGAGCGAAACGGGTCGACACTGCTGCGGCTGAGCACCTGTTCGGCCTGGTCCTGCAGCGAGCGATCGATCTCCGATTCCAGATTATTGGTCAGGGTGCTATAGAGGAGGATCGAAAAGAGCACCAGGACAAAAGCCAGCAACAGGCTATACCAGAGGGCGAGGCGGGCACGAATGGGCAACAGGATACGGCGCGGGGGCGGCGGCGGCAGGCTCATGCCGGCGTTTCTTTCAACACATAGCCGACGCCGCGCACCGTGTGGATCAGGCGGGGCTCGCTCCCGGCTTCCAGCTTCTGGCGCAGGTAGCCGATATAGACCTCGACCACGTGGCTGTCGGTCATCGGCGCCATGCCCCAGACACTTTCGAGCAGCGTATCCCGGCTCAAGACCTGCCGCGGGTGCCGCAGGAGGGTGACCAGCAGGTCGAACTCGGTGCTGGTGAGCTCGACGGCCCGCGGGCCGCGCCGCACTTCGTGGCTGTCGACATCCACGGTCAGGTCCGCCAGGTGCAGCCGGCTGCGGGTCGCCGGCTCGGTGCGCCGCAGCAGGGCGCGCACGCGCGCCAGCAGCTCGTCGAGCGCGAAGGGCTTGACCAGGTAGTCATCGGCGCCGCTGTCGAGCCCCTGCACGCGGTCGGGGACCGCATCGCGGGCCGTGAGCATCAGGATCGGCTGCGGGCCGCCGGCCCGCAGCCGATGGGCGACCTCATAGCCGTCGAGCCCCGGCATCATCACGTCGAGCACGACGAGGTCAGGGGCCTGTTCCAGGGCGCGCGCCAGCCCTTCCGTGCCGTTCGCCGCCGTATCGACGAGATAGCCCTCATACGAGAGGGCCCGCTTCAGGAAGCTGGTAATATTGGCGTCGTCGTCGATCACCAGGATGCGGTGTTTCATGCCCTCATCTTAACAAATCGCGCGCCGGAATGCTAATGGGGCCACCCCACGCGCCGTCCGGGCGCGGCGCGGCGCTCCCGCCCCTCGTGACGGCCCCCGCCCGACTCTATTATGCCATCCCCAGGTAAGAATTTCCACAGAGCCCGGTTAGGGCCGGCTAAGAAACGGTTTGCCGTTTCCGGCTAAACCTGCCCATCAGTGTGCTGTGCTTTGTTGTGCAACCAACGCGCGATTGCTTCGTCGTATTCCCAGCGGCCGATTATCATTGAGGGAATCACAAGTTTTAGGAGGTACGATGATGGACGGGATCGCCCGCCTGTTTCGAGGTGTCAGTATAGTCAATATAATTCGTATGGTCGGTATAGGAGGAATGCTGGCCGGGGCCTGGTTGACCGGCGGGGGCGCACACGCACAAACGGCGCCGGCCCCGGCGCCGTTTGCCCCGATTACGATTGCCGATCTGGGGTCGGCCTTGGGCAGCCAGCCTATGGTAGCCTGGCTGGGGATCACCCACGAGTGGGCCATCTATGCGCAAGCGCAACAGGGGTGCGGTCACTGCCAGCCGGCGATTAACGCCCTCTACATCCAAAATCTCGCTAACACCCACCGGACGGTGATCCACCTGAGCGGGGATTACTATTTCGACAACACCTTTCCGATCCTGGGGGCCAGTGGGGTGCAGTTGGCGAACGGGAAACTGTACTGGACGCAACCCGACGCGACGGCGGCGCCGCCGGCGGGATACCGTGTGATCGCCGGTGATTATCCCTGCGCCCAGTGCGTTTATGACCTCGCCAGCGGCCAGGCCGGTAGTGGGCCCCCGCCGCCACCCGGCGATGGGCGCATCCCCAGCGTCAAGGTCGAAGCCGGCACGCCGCAAAACCTGGTGATCACCGACCCCACCCAGCACCAAGCCCCGCTGCGCATTCCGCTACCCGGCGAAGAGGCGACGGGCCTGGCCGCCACCGACGGCGCCACCGTCATTTACAGCACCCTCGTCGCGGTCAACGGCAGTGATTATGGGGCGGCCCAACTGATCCGCGTGGCGCGCATCGCCCCCCTCGCCCCGGCGTTCGCCCAGGTATGGGGGAAAGCGGACGCGGCGGTGAAGGCAGGCACGGTGCCGCGCACTTGGCTCTGGGGACCGCAGCCGCGCTACAGCGGCGACGAGGCGTACAACGGGGCTCCCCGTCCGGTCGTCTACTATGACAAAAGCCGCATGGAGATCAACCATCCTAGCGGGAACCCGGATGATCCCTACTACGTGACCAACGGCTTGCTGGTGGCCGAGATGATCGGCGGGCAGATCCAGGTGGGTGACACGCAGACGATCAGCGCCAGCGTGGCCTGCACCCTGCCCGTCGTCGGCGACCCGCGCCCGCAGAACCCGCTCAGCCCGAGTTATGCCGCCCTGGCCGGGGTGGCGAGCCTGCACGGCGACCACCAGGCCGCCGACCGCACCGGGCAGCCGGTCGACGGCGCGCTGGATGCCCACGGCAGCGTCAGCACCGATGCGGCGCACGCCGGGATGGCGCGCTACGCCGCCTTTGCCCCGCAGACCGGCCACAACATCCCCGACCGCTTCTGGACATATCTGCAGGGGATGCCGGCGAACTACGGGTTCGCCTGGACGTATGTGGTGGGCTACCCGCTCACGGAAGGCTACTGGACGCAGATGCGGGTGGGCGGTAAGAACTACCCGGTGCTGATCCAGGCGTTCCAGCGGCGGGTGCTGACGTATGTGCCCGATTTTGCGCCGCAATGGCAGATCCAGCAGGGCAATGTCGGCCAGCACTATCTCGAATGGCGCTACACCCTGAACGGCCTGACCCTGCCCTTCGCCGCTGGCAGTGGGCGGTGATGCACATGCGTAGCCGCAGCTTTAGCTGCCGGGGCTTCCGCCGGTGAGGTCTTGAAACGCGGACGCGATCCGGCGCGTCAGCGGCCCGGGGCTGGCCGGCAGGTGGATGCCGTCGACACTCGCCACCGGCGCGACTGCGAGCAGCGTATTGGTCAGGAAGGCCTCCGTGCTCGCCGCCACCGTCGCCCGGTCCAGCCGCACCTCCTGCGCGGGCAGGCCGAGGGTGCCGGCCAGCGCCAGCACCAGCGCCCGGGTGATCCCGGGCAGGCAGCCACTCGCCAGGTCCGGCGTGAGCAGCGTCCCGGCCTGCACGACGAACAGGTTGGCCACGCTCGCCCCAACCACGGCGCCCGTCGTGTTGCTTTGTAGCGCCTCGTCGCCGCCGGCGCGGGCCGCCGCCTGCCGGATCAGGATCTGGTCCAGGTAGTTCAGCGTCTTGCAGCGGCTCAACGGCGAGTGCTCGTTGCGCGGCGGGCCCGCCGTGACCAGGCCCAGGCCGCGCGTATAGAAATGGTCCGGGTAGGGCGGGGTCCCGGCCAGGCTGCGGCCGGTAATTAGCACCGTGGGCGGGGGGAGCGGCTCCAGGAGCAGCCCGCCGCGGGCCGGCGGCGCCACGCCCCGTGTCACGGTCAGCCGGAGCACCGCCGCGGTCCAGCCATTCGCCGCCAGCACGGCCGCTGCCGCCGCTCCGAGATCGGCGGGCAGGGTCATGCCGATCACCGCCGCCCCGGCCTGCAGCCGGGCCAGGTGGGCCGCCAGCTGGAAGGGCCGGCCGCCATAGACGCGGATGGTCTCGAAGAGGCCATCGCCCAGGGTCAGCCCCCGATCGAAGGGGCTGATGCGGACGGCATGGGCCGGGAGCAACTGGCCGTCGTGGTAGCAGATCGGCTCGCTCATGGGCGGGGGGGCTGGGGGGCGGAGTCGAGAGTCGCCGGGTCCACGCCGAGGGCCCGCAGCAGCGCCGCGGCCTTGTCGAGTGTCTCCTGATACTCGGCCGCCGGGTCCGAGTCGGCCACGATGCCCCCGCCGGCGTCGACGAATGCCTGCCCGCCGGCCACGACCAGCGTGCGGATCGCGATGTTGAGATCCAGGGTCCCGTCCACGCTCCAGTACCCCAGACTACCACAGTAAATACCCCGCTCTTCGGGCTCCAGCGCGGCGATCAGGGCCATGGCGCGGATCTTGGGCGCCCCGGTGATCGAGCCGCCCGGCCAGCAGGCCCGGAGCAGGTCCACCACGGTGCGCCCCGGCGCCAGGGTGCCGGTCACCGTCGAGACCAGGTGATGTACGGTCGGGTAGCTTTCGAGTACCAGCAGCTCCGGAACCTGCACACTGCCGATGGCGCAGACCCGCCCGAGGTCATTGCGCAACAGGTCGACGATCATTACGTTCTCGGCGCGGTCCTTCGCGCTGGCCAGCAGCGCGGTGGCCAGCGCCTGGTCGGTCGCCGGCGTGGCGCCCCGGGG
>DATGEF010000041.1:0-2487 GCA_035310405.1 Chloroflexia bacterium
TTTCATTAGAAAAGATCCCATCCTCCCTGACATGGTCGCCGCGGCGACTCGGGCGGGCGGTTCGACGGCCCACCCAGCCGTCAAACCGGAGGCGAGTCGCGTCACGCCCGCGTACATCAACTTGTCGAATTACGAAACCGGCTCCAGGGGGTTAGCCCAGCGCGCGTGGTGATGTAAGTCGCAGACATGTACACAGCCCGGTCACCGGGGGCGCCACCGCCGGCGCCGAAACCGCACGCGTCATAACCCGGGGGCAGATCGAGCGGAAGAGAGGATTAAAGCGGGGATGTGAGGTAGCGCGAAAAACGTGCGTGGCCGAGGTCGAGCCCGGAGAGGTCATCCGGCTCGGGCGGCGCAGCCGCCGGGAGCGGAAGGCGATCAGAAACCAGAGCACGAAGCGCAGCCGATGCGGGAGGGAGCGGGAAGGATAGCTGAACAAAATCGCGGTAATCATGCCGTTCCGCTTCCTCCTTTCGATATACTCCCTACAACTTTCGGCCGTCTGGTAAGGGGACGTTTGTCCTATCGCCGTGCTGTGCGCAGAATAGCACACGGCATCCGGCCTGTCAAGCACGGAGGGGTCAAAATTATGTCAATATTGCGGGGGAATATTCTCGGATCAATATTCTTGCAGCCACCGCCATTCGTCGCGGGCGCGCAAGAGCTGCAGGATATTGATCAGATAATGGGCCACGAGGGGCGCGAGTAAGCTCCCCGACCAGAGAAAGAGGATGCCCAGCGCCATGCCGATGATCGCGGCCAGGATCATCCCCAGGGTGCCCTGCGGGCTGTGCATGACGCCGAAGACGAGGCCCAGGACGAGGACCAGCAGTCCCGCGGGCACCAGGGCGCCCAGGCCGCCGAGCAGCAAGCCGCGGAAGAGCACCTCCTCCAGCACGACGGCCAGCAACATGGCCGCCGGGACCAGCAGCCACTCGCGCCGGGAGCGCGGGAAAATATTCTTCATCACCACGGGCGAATAGACGCCTTTGCCGAAATGGCCGATCGCCCAGTGGGTAATGAGGTTCACGAGGGTCTGGGCGGTCAGGCCAAACAGGATGCCGGCCGCCATGTCCTGGCCGGGATGGGCCAGCGACCAGCCGAACTGGGCCGGGGGCAGGCCGCTGATCGCCGCCAGCCCGAGGCAGAGGGCGATCACCGCCGCCTTGACGCCGTTCTCGACCGGGGCCAGCAGCAAATTCTCCTGCATCGGGACAGCGCGCAGCAGCCTGCCGCTCTGGTACGTCACCCAGGCCAGCACCGCCAGCAGCGCCACGGCGCCCACAACAAACACGACAAGCATGGTAGCAAAATTGTAGCAACGCGCCGTAGTGGTGTCAAGGGGACCGTAGTTTGACATAGGGTACGGGGCGCGGGTAGAATCCGGTTGAGATGCAGCATGTGCGACGATGGCGGCCGGCCGGGCCGTCGCTGGCCATAATAGCCCTACTCGGCGTGGCCCTGGTACTGGGCGCGGCCGGGGCGGCCCTGCCACGCGCCGGGTTCTGGCACTCCGACGAGGGCGCCCGCTTTCTGCAGTTGCTCAACCTCCGGCTGGGGCCTCAGGGCCTGGACACCGCGATCCGCTATCCGGGCCGCGCCGTCGACGCGGCCCTGCAATTCGTGCCCTTCCATCCCAAGCAGCGCCGGGTCGACGCCACCGGCAATATCTACCTCCAATGGCCGATCTTCCTGCCGCTGCTCACCTGGCCCTTTTATCAAGCGCTGGGGCTCGCCGGCCTGTATGTCTTACCGCTCCTGGGCACGCTCGGCGCCTGCTGGGGCAGCTACCGGCTGGCCCGCACGGCCGGGGCGCCCCCCACGGCCGCCTGGCTGACCATTCCCCTGCTGGGCCTCGCCACGCCGCTGGGCTTCTACAGCTGGGTGTTCTTCGAGCACACGCTGGCGGCGGCGCTGGTGACCGGCGCGGTGCTGCTGATCCTGCAGGGCCACCGGCGGGGCGATCGGCGCCGGCTCTTCCTGGCCGGGATCGCGCTTGGCGCGGCGATCTATCTGCGCTCCGAGCTCTATGTGCTGGTGCTGGCCCTCGGCCTGGTGGGCAGCGGGTACCTGGTCGGCGCGCGCCGGCAGAGGGGCGCCACCGGACAAGCACAGCGGCGCGCGCTCGTGACGCTAGCGGCCGCCGGTTTGGCCGGGCTGGGGTTGGCCCTGCTGCCGCTCTGGGGCTTCTACAGCGCCAGCGAGGGCACGCCTCTGCCACAACACGCCACCTGGTATTTTGAAGGCGCCGAACCGCCGGCGGGGACTATCCTGGGGCTCCATGTACCGGAAATCCGCTACCTGGCCCGGGCCGGCCCAGCCGTGATCGCGGACTTCCTGGCCGGGCCGGCGACGCCGACCGGCCCGGCCATCCCGCCCTGGGCAACCGCGGCCCTGCTGCTGGGCATGGTGCTGGTCCTGATCGCCCGCCCTCCAGGCACGCGCTTGCGGATTTTGGATTTTGGATTTTGGATTTTGGATTGGGGA
>DATGEF010000042.1:0-11684 GCA_035310405.1 Chloroflexia bacterium
ATTCTTCGCTGCGCTCAGAATGACAAGTTCTTTAATATCTTTGCTAAAATTTATATCTCAGATGTAGTGGGACTCCCTGGCTCCGCCCTATACGCATCAACCGAAGAGGTAGGCGCCGCTAGGAGACAACGGGCGGCGTCCCGCCTCCGCCGCCGGGCGTCCGCCCCAGGACCGTGCCGTGGCTTCCGCCGCCGGCCGGCTTTGTCGACAAGCGGCCCGATCAAGTATAATAGAGCCGTGTCGGGCCTGTTTCCAGTAGCTGGCTGCCGTGATCCGATCCGCTCGTAAATACCCGATAAAGGAGCACCCCATGGCGATGCGCGCCCCCTCCCCCTTGCGCCGGGCGTTCGCCGACCTCGTGCGCAAGGTCGACCCCCAGATTGACTTGGCCCGCGCGGCCCTCTTAATTGCCCAGGAAGAGTATCCGGCCCTGCACCCCGATCACTATCTGGTGCGCCTGGATGCGATCGCCGCCCAGGTCGAGGGCCGGCTCACGCAGGATGGGGTGCGCGATCCGCAGGCCGCGCCCGGTGCGGCCATCGCCGCGCTGAACACGGTGCTGTTCGACGATCTCGGCTTTCAACGCACCGAGGCGGATTACCAGGACCCCCGGAATTCTTTCTTGAACGAGGTGCTCGACCGCCGCATCGGCCTCCCGATCACGATCTCGCTGGTCTATATGGCCGTGGCGGCCCGCGTGGGTCTGCCGCTGTCCGGCGTCGGCCTGCCCGGCCACTTCATCGTCCGCTCCCCGGGGGCCGCCGACCGCGGCCCCCGGCCCGCGCTACAGCTCCCCGAGGCGGAGTTCTTTATCGATCCCTATCATCGCGGGATCTTGCTGACTCCGGCCGAATGCGCGGCCTACTTCCAGCGGTTCTATGGCCCCGACTTCATCTTCTCTGCCGAGTACCTCACCCCGCTGACCCATCGCCAGATCCTCGCCCGCATTCTCGGTAATCTCAAAAGAATCTATCTCCGGCGGCGCGACTACGCGCGCGCGGTCGCGGTCGTCGATCGCCTGTTGCTGATCCATCCCGATGCGCTCTGGGAGCTGAAGGACCGCGGCCTCCTGCATTACCGGCTCGGCGCTTTCCGGCCCGCCATCACCGATCTGCGCCGCTACCTGAAGCAGGATCCCGACGCGGAGGATGCGCAACTGCTGCGCTACTACGTCAAGCTCTGCGCCCGCCTGTTACTGATGACCAACTGAGGACGGAGGGACAACCCATGGCAGAGATGACGGAGACACAGCCGCCACGGTTGTTGCTGACGGGGTTTGCGCCCTTTGGCGACTTTCCGATGAACCCCTCGTGGGAGTTGGCCCGCCGGTTCCAGGGCGAGCGGGTGGAGATGGTCGACGTCGAGACAGCGCAGCTGCCGGTCGACTGGGCGGCGGCCTGGCCGGCGCTCCAGGCGGCGATCGAGCGGGTCGATCCGACCTGGGTGCTGATGCTGGGCCTGGCGCGCACCCGCACGGCGGTCAGCGTAGAGGTGCGGGCGCGGAACTACACGACCCCCGTCCGCGACACTGCGCACGCGCTCCCGCCGGCCAACGATCTCGTGGAGGAGTCAGGGCCGGAGTACCGGATCAGCACGATCCCGGCGCCGCTGCTCGTGGAACGGCTGCAGGAGGCCGGAGTGCCCGCCGAAGTCTCCACGGACGCCGGGTCCTATCTGTGCAACTGGGTGCTGTATAAAGCGCTGGCCTATGCCGAAAGCCACACCGGGCTGCAAGGCGTGGGCTTCATCCACATCCCGCCCGTGGCCGAGCAGGGCGGCACGGCGCTCACACTCGACCAGCTAGAGCGCGGCCTGGCGCGCGCGGTCGATTCCCTGGTCGCGGGCCGTGCGCCCCTGTTCTCCGTCGTGGCCGGGGAGATCGCGGCTGAGCGGGCGCGCGCGCAAGCCGAGGAGACCCGCCGCGGGCCCGCCGAGGAGACCCCCGCCCGTGGCTGAGCCGCCCCCGCCGGCGGGGCCGCGCCTGGGCGCGCATATGTCGATCGCCGGCGGCTGCCACAACGCCTTGACCCGCGGGCGGGATGTGGGCGCCGACGCCGTGCAGCTCTTCACCAAGAACGCCAGCCAATGGGCCGGCAAACCGCTGACCGCGGAGGATGTCGCCCTATTCGCGACGACCCGCGCCCAGACTGGCTACGCTCCCGAGGTGCTGATCGTCCACGATAGCTATCTGATCAACCTGGCGACGCCCGACGAGGTCCTCTGGGTCAAATCGCTGGCCGCCTTCGGCGATGAGTTGGACCGCTGTGCGGCCCTGGGCATCCCCTACCTGGTGACGCACGCCGGCGCGCATGTCGGGCAAGGCGAGACCTCCGGCCTGGCCCGCATTGCCGCCGGGATCGATCGGGTGCTGGACACCCGCCCGCTGGGCCCCCTGATCCTGCTGGAGACCACCGCGGGCCAGGGCACCAGCCTCTGCTACCGCTTCGAGCAGATCGCCCGGGTCGTCGAGCAGACCCGCTACCCGGAGCGCATCGGGGTTTGCCTGGACACGTGCCACGTCTTCGCCGCCGGCTACAACCTGGCCGGCCCGGCCGGCTACGAGGCCATGATCGCCGATTTCGACCGCCTGCTTGGGCTGGACCGGCTCAAAGCGCTCCACCTCAACGACTCGAAAAAAGGACTGGGTTCGCGGGTGGACCGGCATGACCATATCGGCCAGGGCGCGATCGGCCTGGAGGGCTTCCGCCTGCTGCTCAACGACCCGCGGGTGAACACCCGGCCCATGGTGCTGGAAACCGAAAAGGGCCCCGATGGGGCCGAGGACCGCATGAACCTGGCCACCCTCCGCGGGCTGCTGACCTGAGCGACCGCGATCGGCTCCTCCTGCTCAACGCGCACATTCGGGCCTGCCGGCGCTGCCACCGCGCGGGCTACCTGGACGAGCGCGAATCGCTGCCCCTGGCCCGCGATCCCCCGTCTGCCGTGGCCCCGCCGCCCATCCTGCTGGTGGGCCAGGCGCCCGGCCTGCGCGCGACCCGCGAGCGTATCCCCTTCGCCGGCCAGAGTGGCGCCCGGCTACGCGGCTGGTTTGCCCTGGCCGGCTTCTCCGAAGACGATTACTGGCGCCACATTTATTTCAGCGCGGTGACCAAGTGCTACCCGGGGCGCCTGCCCGGGGCGAAAGGCGACCGTGTGCCGACCCCCGCCGAGCAGGCGCTCTGCCGTCCGTGGCTGGACGCGCAACTGGCCGTGCTCCAGCCGCCGATCGTCGTCCTGGTCGGCCAACTGGCGATCGGCGCTTTCCTGGGCAAGGGGAGTCTCAGTGCCCTGGTCGGCGAGGGCTTCGAGCGGGCGGGGCGCCGCCTGCTGCCGCTACCGCATCCCTCCGGCGTGAGCACCTGGCTCAACGACCGGGATAACCAGGCCCGCGTGGCCCGCGCGATGGCCGTGCTGGCCGGGTGGGTGCAGGAGCTCGGCTTGCCCCTCAGCGGCGCCCCCGCGCCGGAGGCGGCACGCCCCGCGCGCTGAGCCGGGGCCGCGTTCGGTAGCCGATCAGTCTTGTTCTTGCTCGTCCAGCAGCGTTTTCCAGATGCCCGACGGCTGCCCATCCGCGTCGAAGCGGCGGATGACTCGCAGGAAGACGTCGACGACGTAGAGCCGGCCGGCGGGGTCCTCGGCCAGGCCCCCGGGGTTGTTGAGCTGTGTGGCGGTGCCGCCGGCGCCGCTGATCGCCGGCAAGGGAGTATGGTCGCGCGCATAGCGCAACACCTGGTGGGCGGTAATATCGCTGACCAGGATTTCCCCGTTCCGGCGAGCCAGGATGGTCTGATAAGGCACCTCCTGCGGGCTGGGCGGGGCCGGTAAGCTCCATTGGTCGCTCAGGGTACCATTGGGGAATTGCCGGATCTCGATCCCGGCCGGAGTCAGGACCGCCAGCCGCCCGTCGTCCCGGGGCGCCAGGCCGCGCGCCGGCTGCGGCAAGGTCCAGGAGGCTTGCGGCCGGCCTTGATCATCATAAATCAAGATATGCCCCGCGTCGTCGGCGACATAGATGTGGCGGCTATCGGCGGCCAGGCAGCCAGGCGCCGGCAGGTACGTGTCGGGTAAGTTCCAGCTCGCCTGCCAGCGCCCGGCCGAGTCGAAGCGCAGGACTCGCCGCAAGAGGATATCGACCATATAGAGCCGGTCTTGCGGGTCCACGGCCAGCCCGCAGGTCACGAACTCGCGCAGCCCCGGCCCGCCCGGTGTAGGGGTGATCGCCACCAGGGGCGCCAATTCATTGCGCACCCCGGCCGGCTGAATCCCCGGCCCCGGCGTCCGCGGGTCGATCGCCAGCCGCGGCCGCAGCTTGCCGCGGACACTGCCGTCGCCGCGGAACACCCAGATCAGTCCGTTGTCGGCATCGCTGGCATAGAGCGTCCCTTGCGAGTCTGTGGCGAGCCAATAGAGATTGCCCGGGCGGGCGAGCAGCGGCGGGGTGAGCCACAGCCAGGCGAGGGCGGCAAACGTCGGGACGGCGACCGCGACGAGCCCGTACCAGAACGGCCGCGGCAGGTCGCGCAACAGCAGCCAGCAGATCAGGGCGATCAGCAACAAGGCCGCGCGCGGCGCGATCGTGGGACCGGGCAGCGCGTCCGCGGGCGCGATTTGCGTGGCCAGGCCGGCCAGGATCAGACTCCAGAGCACGCCGACCCCGGCCCAGCGGGCGGGCGCGCTGCCCCGTGTCCACCCCAGGGCCAGCAGCCCGCAGCCGAGGCCGAGGCTCCCCAGGCTGATTTCCAGGTGGGGCCGCAGATCGACGACGATCGGGTCGAGCAGCGCCACGATCCCGGCGATGCCGAACAGGAAGACCCAGCTATAGAGCGCCCGGTCGCCGTTCGCCGGGGGCGCGGCGGGGGCCGCCGGGGCAGGAGGCGGGGAAGTCATGGGCTACTATAGCATAGGCCGGCGGGCGTGGACAAGCGGGCAGGGTGGCCGGCGCCCCGGGCATCCCGTATAATGCCTGGCAGGTAGTATCTAGCGGAGGGGACGCGACGCCGATGACTCCTATAGCCCGGCCCTATGCGGGGGACACCGATCGCCGACGCTTGTACGACTTTATCGTGGCCTGCCGGGCCGCCCCGCGCCACATGAACTACTGGCATGTAGGCGATCTGATCTGGGGCCTCTACCAGAACACCGTCTTCGATCCCGCCCGCAATATCCGCCTCTGGAGCGCGCCGGATGGATCGTTGCTTGGCTTTGCCTGGTTCGAGCCGCCCCGGGCGCTGGGGATGCAGCTGCACCCGAGCGTGGTGGACGACCTGCAGATCGGCGCGGCGATGCTGGCCTGGGCCGCCGGGCGCCGCGATGAAGACTGCGCCCCGCCGCCCGCCGAGCGCCGGCTAGTCGCCAGCGCCTTTGCGGACGACGGGGCGCGGATCGCCCTGCTGACCCAGCAGGGCTTTGCCGGCAGCGCCCAGGCCCTGGTCCATATGCGGCGCGATCTCCCCATCGTGCCGCCGCTCCCGCCCCCGCCCGCTGGCTTCGTCGTCCGCCCGGTCGCCGGGGACGACGAATTCGCCGCGCGGGTGGCGCTCCACCGGGAAGTCTGGCACCCCTCGCGGGTCACCCTGGCCGCCTACCGGCGCCTACGCATGGTGCCCGGCTATCGTCCCGATCTGGACCTGATCGCCGTCGCGCCCGATGGCCGGCTGGCGGCGTACTGTATCGCCTGGCTCGACGCGGCGAACCGGCTCGGCGAATTCGAGCCGGTCGGCACGCACCCCGCTTTCCGCGGGCAGGGGCTGGCCCAGGCCGTGGTCCACGAAGGGTGCCGGCGTTTACACGCCGCCGGTGCCCAGGCGGTGATGCTCCTGACCAGCGAGTCGAACACGGCGGCGCGCCACCTATACGCGCGGTTGGGCTTTGTGGAGCAGCAGCGCGAGATCTACTACGTCGAACATGGAGCGTAATCCGGCCGGGGCGGCGGGGGCGCGCCGGCTCGCCGAGATCCCGCGCCTGGGGATCGTCCTGGCGCTGGTGGGCTTCCTCGCCGAGCTCGGCGGGGCGATGATCGTCCCGATCCGGTTCGTGTTCCTGGTCGGGGTCTTGAGCGTGTCGCTGCCCCTGGCCGGCGGCATCGAAAGCCTGGCCGCGGCCGGCGGCACCCTGATGCGCGTGCTCGCCAGGCTGATCCCTGGATCCCGCCGGCCGCCGCGTTTCGCGGCGCTGCTGCTCGGCTATTTCCTGTCCCACGCCAGCCGGCCGCTGCTCGCGCTGGCCGGGAGCGGTCCCCAGGCGCTGGGACTCGCCCTGCTGGACCGCCTGGGCCGGGGGATCCAGGGACCGGCCCGCGACACCTTGCTGGCCGAGGGCACACCACCCGCCGTCCAGCCGCAAACCTTCGCCCTCCATCGCGTGCTCGTCACCCTGGGCGCCACCGCGGGCTCGCTGGTCACGGCCGCGATCCTGACCAACACGGCCGGCGACTTGCGGGCCGTCTTTCTCTGGACGGCCGTGCCCGGCGTCCTCAGCCTCCTCCTCTGCCTGGCCGCCCGCCCCACTCCGCTCCCGGCGGCTCCCCTCCTTCCTGATGCACCCCCCCCTCCGCCCACGGCCCTCCGCATTCCGCATTCCGCACTCCGCACTCCGCACTCCGTCCTGGGTCTCCGGTTCTGGATGTTCACCGTGACCGCCACCCTGTTTGCGCTGGGCAGCGTGCCGGCGGCCTTTCCGCTCTTCTACGCGCTCGGGCTGACCCACACGCTGAGCAGCCTGCCGCTGCTTTACGGAATCTACGTCGTGACCTACACCCTGCTGGTGACGCCGCTGGGGGTGCTCAGCGATCGCCAGGGGCCCGTGCCGGTCCTGGTGGTCGGCTACGCCGCCTTTGGCCTGATCCACGCGGGCTGGGGACTCGCCACCCAGCCCTGGCAGCCCTGGGCGCTGTTTATCCTCTACGGGATCTATGCCGCGGCCACCGAGGGCGTCGGGCGCGGGCTGGCGCGGGAGTTGGCGCCGGATGCCGGGCCGGCCGCGGCCCTGGCCTGGTACGATGGCCTGACGGCGACCGCCACCCTGCTGGCCGGCCTGCTCGGCGGCCTGCTCTGGAGCGCCTACGGGCCCGGCGCCACGTTCGGGTACGCCGCCTGGCTCGGCCTCGCCGCCAGCTTCCTCCTGGGGGTCTGGGGCCCCTGGCTCCGCGGCGTCCGCCCCCTGCCGGCCGCCGAGTCCCCCTAAAAAGGACGGAGACACGAACGATGGTGGAACCCGATTCCCCGGCCGCCGCCGACCCGCGGTGCCCCGAGTGCGGAGGCGCGGTTCGGGGAGGCCAGGCCGGATGCCAGGCGCTCTTTGAGGGCCTGGGCGCGCAAGCCTATAGTGACCTCCGTCTGGCGGCCGTGCATCGCCTGGCGGTCGACACCTACTGCCTGCAACACATCGAGCCCTACTGCCACTCGGCCAAATCCTATGCTGCGCACCTGACTGGGCTCTGTTGTGGCCTGGAATACGGGGGGCAGCCCACGGTGTACGCGGCCATCCAGCGCTGGTTGAACGGCCCGAGAAGACTCGAAAAACCGCCTGTGCTCTGGGATCGCGGGCCGCTGACGCTCGTGGACGTGTGTGCCGCCGGCCCGGGGGATGCCCAGCCCCAGCGCGTGCGGGAGTGGGCCAGCACCGTCTGGGCGGCCTACGCCACGCAGCACGATCTGGCGCGCGCCTGGATCGCGGCCGCGCTCGGCCGCCCATGACCCCAGGGCGGCGCCCGAGCGGCTACCCTGGGGTCATGGACGCCTGCTTGGTACGCACCTAGCGCCCCAGCCGGAAGAAGAAGCGCTGAGCGACCAGGAAGAGGCCCAGCACCGGCGCCGTCAGCACGACCGCGCCCGCCATCAGCACCGGCCAGTTGGTGCGGTTCATTTGCTGGAGCGCCTGGATGCCGACCGGCAGCGTATAATACGCCTGGTTGTTGAGATAGAGCAGCGGGCTGATGAAGTCGCTCCAGTAGGCGACGGTGGCCAGGATGGCGACCGCCGTGATCGCTGGCCGCACCAGCGGCAGCGCGATCGTCCACCAGATGCGCCAGGCGCCCGCGCCATCCAGGCGAGCCTGCTCGTAGAGATCGCGGGGCACCCGGGCGAAGGCCCAGGCGAAGATCAGCACATAGAGGGGGCTGGTGCCCATGATCGCCGGGGCGATCAAGGCCAGGGGCGTATCCAGGATGCCGATCGCTTTGTAGACCAGGAAGCGGGTGATCCAGAGGGCCATCGCGGGCACCAGCAGCGCCGCGACCGAGACCCCCACCAGCCCATTGCGTAGCCGGGCCGGCAGCTGGGCCAACGCAAAGCCGGCCAGGGAGCCGGTCAGCAAGGTCAGGGGCACGGCGACGGCCACGACGAGGATCGAGTTGCCCAGGTAGCGCCCCAGCGGCAGGGCGCTGAAGATCCGGGGATAGTTGGCGAGGGAAAGCACGGGCGGCAGCCACTCAAAGCCGCCCGCGGCCGGGATCCCGGCCGGGCGGAGGGAGGTGCTGGCCATCCAGGCGAGCGGCACGACGAACAGCCCGCCGACCAGCACGGCGAGCGCATAATGCAGCGGCGGCCACCAGACGCGCTCCCAGCCCCGGGGTAGCCCCGGGGCCAGTTCGGCTGGGAGCTCCTGGATCACATCATCCAACATACTGCACCTCTCGCCAGCGCCGGGCGAGGCGGAACAGGAGCACGATAATCACGGCGGTGATGGCGTACAGCACCCAGGTCATCGCGGCCGCATAGCCGAAGCGGCTGAACTCCGTGGCGTTCTGATAGATCCAATAGGGCAGATAGGTGGTGGCGTAGTGGGGGCCGCCGCGGGTGACGATCACGGCGGCCACGAAGCTGGCCTGGAAGCTGAAGATCGTGTCGCGCAGGGTCAGTAGCAAAAGCGATGGCGCCAGTAGCGGGATCGTGATGTAGCGGACCTGTTGGTCGCCGGCCGCGCCGTCCAGCGCGGCTGCCTCGTACAGATCGGGGGGGATTTCTTGCAAGGTGGCCAGCAAGAGCACAAAGCCCTCGCCCACCGTGAACAGCAGCATCAGCATGACGGCCACCTGCGCAGCCTGCGGGTTGCTGAGCCAGACCCCGGGCGTGGTGCCGGGCAGGGTGCCCTCGTGCTCGCCCCCCGCGAAGATCTGCGAGAGGCTGCTCAGCGGCCCATACAGCGGATTGAGCAGGTAGAGCCAGACGAGTGCGTAGGCCACGTCGGGGAGTATCGTCGGCAGGTAGGCCAGCCCGCGCAAGAGCGTAAACCCGCGCTGCCGTGCCTGCAACAGGAGGGCCAGGGCCAGGGCGCCCCCCACACGCAACGGCACGGCGACGGCCACCAGCAGCAGCGACTCCCCCAGCCCGCTGCGGAACTGGGGGTCGGCCAGCATCTCGGCGAAGTTGTCCAGCCCCACCGGCACCGGCGGCGACAGGGCGTCGAAGCGGGTAAAGGCGATCGGCGCCGCGAGCAACGCCGGCACGCCGACCAGCGCCAGCAGGCCCAGCAGGTAGGGCGCCAGCATCGCCAGCAGTTGCCACTGGTACGCGGAAACGCGCCCTACCGCGCGCATCGTCGCTCCCGGATTCGCTCCATCCCTCGGTCGTCGGCCCATTGCCTTTTATGATAGCCGATACGTTGTGCCCAGATCAAGGCAAGCGAGGCGGCATGTTAGCTGTCTGGGGGCGGCCCGCCAGGCGGCAACTGGGCCATCAGTTGCCGTAGTTGCTGGTGATAGGCCGTAAACGCGGCGCGGCCGGCGGGGGTTAGCCGGCAGCGCGTTTGGGGAATTTTTCCGCGATAGCTCTTCTCGATCTCGACGTAGTGGCTCTGCTCCAGCCGCGCCAGGTGGGCCGACAGGTTGCCTTTGGTCAGGCCGGTCTCCCGGAGCAGATAGAGAAAGTCGGCGCTCTCCGCGGCCGAGAGGATCGCGACGATCAGCAGGCGGGCCGGCTCGTGGATGACGCGGTCGACAGCGGTTAACTGGCGCAGGTCTCCATTCATGCCGGCTCCTCCACCGGCAGCGGATTGTCGCGCAGATAGGTGCGTAGGGTGACGGCCCCCGACAGGATCAGGGCTCCACCGATAAAGAGGAAGGCCAGCCCGCTCGTGCGCCACGCGTCGTTCCATTCTACCCCCGTAACCCCCCCATAACTGGCGACCAAGCCAGAAAGCACTCCGCCCACCAGCCAACTGAACCCGGCGAGCAGATAGAACCGTAGTAGCTTGTAATAGGCGGCGATGTAGGCGAGGATGCCCCCGACCAGCAGTCCGATCCCGCCGGGCACAAGGATCTTCAGCAGGCCGAGCGTGGTGCGCAAACTTTCCTCCCCGTGGGGCTGGAAGAGGTTAGCAATGGCCAGGATCACGGCGCCAAGGGTAGCGCAGACCAGGAGTATGCCAACCCCAGCGCCAACGAGACCGCCAATGACCAGGTCCCGGTGGCTCGGCCGCGGCGGGGGAGCATAGCCGGTCCGCGGGTAGGTTAGCCGCTCGCGCAGCCACCCAATCAGCGGGCGACTCAGCAAAGCGTATAAGAGACCGAATAAGGCGCTGAGCAAGAGCAAGCCTAGCCCCAGCGCCGAATCCGGGCCGACCCAGCCCCGCACGAACCATAGGATGCCGAGCGTCACGCTGTATAGACCCATGCCTAGTTCCACCAGGCCGTCAATAAACCAGTAGCGGCGGGTGCGTTGGATCGCCGCGTCAACGAGACTGGGGTGCATGGGGCTGTCCTTCTCCGATTAGCCGGATCGATAGTTACGGTAGTTTGTGGTTTGTATAGCAAACCTGTTTGTCGATAGTTTATCACAGATTACGGCGGCTGTCAAGATCTGCCGAGCACCCTGGACCCGATCGGTCCTTGTGCCGGACCTTACAGCATGGTATATTTAAGGCGGACTGCTCCTGACGAACCGTAAAGTAGATTGTCGGAATCTGCCCTGGTCCCGTTGCGCGTCGTGCTGCCTGCGGACCCGCAGATCGCGTCAGGATGCCGTTTGACCACGCGTCTGGCCCCTAAATGTCCCTTGCTATGGAAGGAGTCTAAATTGAAGAACACGCGCTATACCCGGGCGGCAATGGTGCTGGCCCTGGTGTTCGCCGTTTTGGCGATCGGCCTGCTGCCGCTGTCTAATGCCAATCCGCCGACGGCCGCCGCCGCCCAGCAGGCCGCCGGGACGGCGAGCTCGCCGACCTGGCCGCGGCCCGAGGTGCTCGTCCTGCGCCTCTATTTCCACGATCGGGCCGAGCGCGATCGGCTGGCCATGCAGTGGAATGCGGAAGAGGTCAGCACGCTCGGCGGCTATCTGACCATCTGGGCCGACCGGGCCACTTATAACGAGATGCTGGCCCAACATCTGCAGATCGAGATCGATCAAGAGACGACCCGGCAGGCGAATAGCCCGACCCTGTTCGCCGGCCCGCAGGCGCCCAACACTTTCTATGGCGGCTATAAAACCGTCGAAGATATGCAAGCCTATCTCGATGCGATGGTCGCCACGTATCCGACCCTGGCCGCCAAGGTCGATATCGGTGGCTCCTGGTGTACGACCCATACCTGTACCCAGCCGAACAGCTATGCCGGCTACCGGGTCTATGCCCTGCATATCACCAACCAGGCCGTCCCCGGCCCCAAGCCGGTCTTCTGGTATGACGCCGGCATCCACGCCCGGGAGATCGCCACCCCGGAGATCGCCATGCGCCTGATCAGCTGGCTGCTC
>DATGEF010000043.1:0-3259 GCA_035310405.1 Chloroflexia bacterium
CCGCGACATGACCCGGGCCTGGACCGCGGCGGCCCTGCTCGCCGCCCTGCTGCTGGTCTTGCTGGGCCGCATCATCCCCGTGCCACCGCTGGTGACCGGCGAAGAAGGCGTGCGCACCCACCTGGTGAGCACCCGGCTCGCCGCCATCACGTCGCGCTACCAGTTCCAACAGGCGGAATTGGATTATCAGCATTTCCTGACCACGCCCCTGACGAACTTGCCCAATGAGCTACGCCAGGAGGCCGATGCCCTGGACGCCGGGGGCGACCGCCCGACCATCCTGGCGGCCGCCCGGGAGCGCACCCAACGCATGCTCGCACTCGGCAACGCCATGTACCCGTATGCCCTGGCGGGCGACGACTTTTACGCCAAGCTGCGGGCGTATGACGACGACCTGATGAGCTGGAGCCGCACGCTGGGCGCCCGGAGCGAACAGTTGCGCCGATCGACCTGGCCGATCTTGCAATGGCTTCAGCGCTATCCAGAGGGCATGCCGGAAGGGATCAATACAGAGCTGAAGTTCGTCCCCGCCAGCCAGGTCACGCAGACCGTGCAGGCGTTGGTCACGCTGGCCCCCGCGCTGGACGCGCCCGACGCCAACGGCGCGACTCTTCGCCAACTCGCCGCGACGGGTGACAATCTCTGGGTGGCCGGCAAGTATATTCCCCCCGTCGATAGCTACCATGACGGCTATTTCAGCGCCTTGCGCCGCTACGATGCCCAGTCGCTGGAAGTGGCCGCCACGCCCGAGCCATCCCTGGCCAGCCAGCAGACGATCCTGGCCTGGACCGGCGGCGTGGTGCTCGGGGGCCTCTTGCTGGGGGCGCTGCTCCTGATCTTTGCCCCGTCCGCGTTCTGGCGGCGGTTCTTCCCGGTCCTGGCTGCGGGTTAGGTCGCCGATGCACTCCACGCAAGCGCAGCGCGCCACGCCGGGCGCCGTCGTCGATACCGGCCGCGCCCGCGCCTGGCTGGCATCGGACACGGGTGGCCTCGTCCTGATGTTCCTGGCCGTGGGCATCTACTATTTGCTGCCCGGCCTGGCGGTGGCGGTGATCGGTGGTGCCCTCTTCCTGGGCTTAGCGATCTGGAAGCCGCACCTGACGATCGCGCCGATCGTGGCCAGCGCGTCGCTGTTCTACCGGCCGCGGGCGATCGGGCCCTATGTCTTTCCCCTCGCCGAGTTCTTGATCCTGGCGGCCGTGGCCGCCTGGCTGCTCCGCGATGCCTGGGACCTCGCGCGCCAGCCGGGCGGGTGGGCCACACTGCCCGCGTTGGCGCAGGCCGCGATCCGCCGGCCCTTTGCCTGGGCCGCCGCCGGGTTCCTGGTCGCCGGGGCGTTGTCGCTGGTCTTGCCGCACCCCAGCCACCGGGCCGAGGCCCTGCGCGAGTTCCGCTGGACGATTGTGGAGCCCCTACTCTTTTTTGCGCTCCTGGCGCGCTATATCCGCACCGAGGGCGATATTTTACGCACCCTGACCGCCTTTTTGATCCCCTGCGCCTTGAACGCGCAGGTCGGGGTGGATCAGTACCTGTTCGGCGACACCTGGAGCATGGAAGGGGTGGGGCGGGCCATCGGGCTGTATCCTGGGGCCACGGCCTTCGGTATCTTCGTGGGCCGCGGGCTGGCCATCGCGCTGGCGCTGGCCGCGTTCCTGCCCGCGACCGACTCTACGCTGCGCCGCTGGCGCTGGGCCTATGCCCTGCTCTGTGTGCCGTTGGGCCTGGGCATGATCTTCAGCTTTACCCGCGGCGCCTGGGTGGGCGTCTTCGTCGCCGTGCTGGCGATCGCCGTGCTGGCGGGCGCGCGGCGGGTGGCGCTGGTGCTCGCCGGCCTCGCGGTGCTCGGCGCGCCGGTGGGGCTCTTCCTGTTGCGCAATGTGGAGCGCTTTAGCCTGGTGGGCAGCAGCAATTTGTCGCGCTTCGCCATCTGGATCCCCGCCCTGAAGGTGATCCGCGACCACCCGCTTACGGGCATCGGCCTCGACCAGTTCCTCTATCAGGACCCCAGCTATGGCATCCCGAACACCCGCTTCCAGACGGTGGCCCACCCCCATGATTGGATCCTGGACACCTGGCTGCGGCTCGGGATCTGGGGGCTGCTGCTGATGGTGGCGACCCTGGTCGTCTATTTCGTCGCGGCCATCCGCGCCTTCCGCGGCCGGCGGGGGACCGTCCTCGGCGCCCTCATCCTGGCCCTGATCGCCGGCATGACCGACCACGTCATCCATGGCTTCGTCGACATGGCCTACTTCACCCAGGACCTGGCCCTGACCTTCTGGATGCTGCTGGGCCTGCTCGGCGCGATCCTGCTCATGGGCCCGGCCCCCCCGGCTGCCGCATCGCCGGCGCCGGCGGCCCGCGTCGCCGACGCGGCCTGATCGCTGGGCAGGGACGCCTGGCGGCTGAAGCCGCGGCAACGCCGGGCGAAGCCCGCCTGCGCGGGCTGGTGGGCGGCGGCGGGCGACGAGCGGCCCTCACCCTGCCCTCTCCCGTGCGCGGGAGAGGGTTCTTGCGCCATCGCCGGGCGCGGCCGGTCGGGCGGCCGCGCCCGGGGGTCGGGCGGCGGCCGCCGCGGCTACACCGAGCGCCGCCCGCCTGCGCGGGCTGGCGGGCGTCACTACGGTGGCATGGTCGTGGGGCGGGACGCCTGGCGGCTCCTGAGTTTTGCTCCTTGTGCCGAGCGGCGATCATATGCAGATATAAATGTTAGCAAGAGCAGCAAAAAGTTTGTCATTCTGAGCGCAGCGAAGAATCCGTTGCCCTGCGGATCGGTTCGGGGCCAGCGGGCAACTGGCCCAGCGACCACTGCCGCCCGGGTCTGTCCCCAGATCGCCTCGCAAGTTTTGCCCCTTGCGCCGCGCGGCGATCATATGCAGACATAAATATTAGCAAGAACAGCAAAAAACTTGTCATTCTGAGCGCAGTGAAGAATCCGTTGCCCGGCGGCTCGGTTCGGGACTGGCGGGCAACTGGCCCAGCGACCGCTGCCACCTGGATCTGTCCCCAGATCGCCTCGCAAGTTTTGCCCCTGGTGCCGAGCGGCGATCACATGCAGACATAAATATTAGCAAGAGCAGCAAAAAACCTGTCATTCTGAGCGCAGCGAAGAATCCGTTGCCCCGCGGCTCGGTTCGGGGTCGGCGGGCTGCTGGCCCAGCAACCGATGCTGTCCTGGTCTGTTCCCAGATCGCCTCGTTGGGCCATGGGGGCGCGCCCCAACGGATTCTTCGCTGCGCTCAGAATGACAGATCTTATGTTT
>DATGEF010000044.1:0-2413 GCA_035310405.1 Chloroflexia bacterium
TTGCACCAGGCGGGTGCCGGCGCCATAGGGCTCCTGCTGCGCGGTATGGGCTACCGGGCCCCAGATCCAGGAGCGAACGGCGCGGCTCTCTTTGACCGGCCGATCGACGCGCTCCCAGACGCTATAGAACAGCGGGTCGGCCGTCTGGATCAGGGGCTGGCTGGGCGCCGGCGTCGGCGGGGGCCCGCCCGGGGTGATCGTCGGCGCGGCCGTCGGGAGGATGGCGGTCGGAGTCGCCGGCGGGGGGGTGGGCGGCGGCAGCCCGGCGACCGGGCTGAAGCTGGGGGCATGGCCGCTGTCGAGCGGGGCGGCCACGGTGCCGGTCGCCAGGTCGTAGAGATAAATCTCCTCGGGCCGCAGGCCGCCCGGCATTTCGGGGGCCCGCGCGCCGATCACGGTCCGTCCGGCCCAGTTGACGTCGAAGCCGTTGGCCAGGGCCTCGAATTGGAGACCGCCGATCAGGGTCTGGGCGTTTTTGCCACTGGTGTCCACACTGATCAGGCTGGTCGTGATCGGCCCCGGGGCATAGGAGCGGCGGACGACCACGATATGGCCCTGCGGATCGAAGCGCGGCCAGAGGTATTCGATGCTCCCGTCCGGCGCGGTCCGATCGAGGTCGAGCACGACCGTGTTGAGCTGACCGGAGGCCACGTCCAGCAGCTGGATCTGGCTCGACTGGCCGGTCGCTTGCCGGACCACGACGATCTTCGTGCCGTCGCCTGAGATGCGGGCCGGGTAGCGGTCGAGGTGCGTCCGCTGGTCCGTGACGACGCTGCCATGGACGCGATAGTCTGTCCCATCCAGGCGCATGCTGCCGATCTCCGTATCATGCACCGCGGTGCCGCCCACCAGCCGCCAGTTATGGTTGCGCAGGAAGACGATGCGCTGGCCGGTTGGGATCACCTCGGGGAACTTATCGTCGCTGCTGCCATCGGAGAGCCGCGTCGGGTTGCTGCCGTCCGAGCCCATCAGGTAAATCTGGTTCAGCGTGATCGTCCCTTCGGCCACCGTAACGACCTGCCGATCGCGGGTCGACGAGAAGGCGATCTGGCTGGCGCCCGGCACCCAGGATGGGCTGTCGGAGAGCCCGTCCTGGGTCAGGGCGCGGTGATCGCCGCCGTCGGCGCCGATGCGCCAGATATTGTGATCGGCACTGCTGTAGACGATCACGCCCGCGGTGCTTTGTGCCGCGCTGGGCCGGGCCGCGGCGAGCCCGGCCAGCGCGAGGGTCAGGATGGCGAACAGGAGGATGGCGGACGGCCCGCCGCGGCGCGGGCCGCTACCGGTGCGCGGCGTCCGCGCGTTAGTGTATGGATTCTTGTGCATGTGGTTCACCTCTGGAAGGCCCATCCGGCCCCGGCGGCGGTGGAGCTGCGCCAACCTACTCATAGGCCGCCGGCAGCGGGATGGGTTACTTATGTGTGCGCCTATAGAGCCGATAGTCTTGTGCGTCGGCGAGTAGGGTCCATTCGGAGCTCGCGGCGAGGACCTGCAGGGCGGTGCGGTCCGCGGGCAACTGGGGCGAGTCGTTGTTGCCACTGGCCCGCAGGTCGACCAGGATATAATCCAGCCCCCGGAAGTCGGTCATCGTGTACGGCGAATAGGGCGCGGGCGGAAAATTATAGATGTACTGCCGGGGTAGCAAGTGGGGTGCCACCCGACTGGACGCGGCGACCTGGGCCGCCGGCGGCACGGCGGCGATCAGGCGCTCGGCGGCCGCGATCCGGGCCGGCGATTCCGGATAGCGAAACGCCGCGACGATCGGATTATGCAGCAGCACGTTCACGCCGGCGGCCACGACGAGCAGCGCCACCAGCGGCCCATCGCGCCAGAGGACCATCCCGCGCATTTCGGCGGCAATGTCGGCCGCCGTCGGGTCCGGCCGCGGCTCCATGCCGGCCGGGGCCAGGTCCAGGTTGCGCACCCAGGTGATCAGCCGCTCCAGGATCGCGTACCCGGCGATCGCGGCGGCGACCACCCCGACCGTGATCAGCAACTGGTAGTGATTGCGGTAGTCGGTTTGCGAGGGCCGCCAGGCGATCAGATTCAGGCCGAGAATCGGCAGGGCCAGCAGGAGCCGCCCGGGGGCGAGCAGGGACAGGAAGGCGAGCGGGGCCAGCAGATCGGCCAGGTACTGCCATTTCTGGCCATCGCCCAGCATATACCGCACGGTATACAGCGGGTCCTTGACCAGGTTCCAGGCGATCATGCCCGGCGTGCAGCCCCAGTGCAGATAGTAGCCGAGATTGGGGTTGCTGCTGCCGGGCCAGGTCGAATCCATCTGGGCGACGGGCACCGGCCCCGTGCAGTTGGCGGCCGGCAGGTGGACGAATGCCGGGACGACGAAGGTCATGACCAGCAAGAAGTAGCCGAGGCCGAGCACCGTGGGGGCCACGATCCAGCGCCAGCCGCG
>DATGEF010000045.1:0-9709 GCA_035310405.1 Chloroflexia bacterium
GTGATGATGATCTCCGGCGGGGGCAGGCCGAGGATCGCCGCCCAGGCTTTGGCTTTGGCCTCCACGTCCCGGACAATAATCCCGATCTGGGTCACGGTCGTCTCGAATGCGGGCCTCGTCATCGTATCGCTCCTTCTCCCAAGCTGTCGCGCCTATCACCTTGATTTCCAAATCCAAGATCCGCAGTGTCATCCGCTGGTTCGTGGGCCGCTCTCCTTTTCAACATAAGCCATTGCATGTTATTATACGGGTGATGCAGGCCGCTGCGGCCTAATCTGTTGTACAGCATCGAGCTAAAACCGTGCGTGATTAGGCCAATCATGGGGCCATTGCAACTCCTTGATCACTGGGTAGCCGGGGTTAATCTCTTGGAACAGTGCTCCATATTCCCCATAAAAGGGATCTTCCTCTTCCAGTTCTAACTCCCATGCTCTTACTACCGTTTCTAACCATTTATAAAAGCTTTCGTGCGCAATTTCTCGCTGTGTCTCGTCATGCCAGTAAATTATTATCTGTCCAGGCTTTCCTCCAAATACTCCCATCATATCCAGGCAATAATAATTTCCTGAACCATCGTAAAGAAATGGCATCCACTTCGGATTCCACCAATTGTTTTGTATGAACTCTGGTGTCTTCACTCTCCAGTCATTCTCTAGCATTTGATAAGCTGCAATAATACTGTTAGAAGGTATTAACTTATAGCCATCCCAAAAACTCTGTGCCTTATATGATTGTCCATTTTTCCATTGTAAAAGCATCTTAAAGTCTTGTGGCAATTCTATAGCAAGAATGTGTTCAAGTAGCAAAATGTCTTCGTCTGTTGCTCCAGGTAATAATTGTTCGTAATACGTAGGTCTATTTTTTTGTAACCAAGTATTTAGTCTCTGAATTAGATCGTTCATACCCAAATCTCTTTAAACGCACTCTAACGACATGTCATCTTGAGCGCAGCAAAGAATCTGCTGGTTTAGAGATTCGCGCCCCACCGGATGCTTCGCTGCGCTCAGCATGACAAGCCGACTGCCCCACGGGTTGGGCCACCCACATAGACCACATGGGTCCACCGCTGTCCTCGCCATCCTCTCCGTTTCTTCGTGTTCCTTCGTGTCCTTCGTGGATGAACCGGGACGCCAAATGCAGGATAGCGGCTACACCCGCACCTGCCCCACCCCGGGCGCCAGGGGCGGGCCGGCCGGCGCGGGCGGCGGGGCCTCGTCGTCGCCGATCAGGGCCTCGACCGTCTCCAGGATGGCGACCAGACGATCATATTGGCCCTTGAGCAGGCGGCCGAGCAGCTCCGTGCTGCGCAGCAGGTGGGCGCGGTCGCCGCCGCGCACTGTGTAGGCGCGGGCCAGCACATGGATGATCACCTCGTCGACCGGGCAATCGGTCGCCTGCATCAGCAGGCGCAGGTAGTTCGGCCGCTCGGTGAAGCGCAACAGCTCGGCGTCGGCGCAGAGCCAGGCTTTGTAGTGCAGGCGCGGCGGCGCGTCCGGATAGGTGTAGACCAGGCGGCGGGCCTCTGGGGGCGTCTCTTTCGCCGCCGTCCAGGCGTAGTGGGCGACGACGAGGGCCGAGAACTGGCTGCGCAGGGTGCGGTTCAGGTCGGGATGAATGCGGTAGACCTCGCCGTCCGCGTCGCCCGCCGCGCCCTTGGCGCTGACCGGCCCGAGCCCCTCCGTCTTCGCGTCGTAGACAAGCCCGAGCACATCCTGGGCGACGACCAGCCCGCCGAGCGGGGGGGTATCGTGCAGGTTATAGCTCTCCGCGGTGAAGGCCCCATACGACGCGCCGATCACTTCACCCAGCAGCGTGCGGCCGCCGGGCGGGCCGGGCGGCGGGACCCCGGGAAAGGGCACCGGGTCGGTCAAATGCGGCCTCCTGTTGCGCGCTTGCCGCGCGCCTTTTCGGACGGCGGTTGGATCAGCCCGGCCCGTTCCAGGAGGAAGAAATAACTCTCCCGGTCTTCGCTGCGCAACACCGCGAAGTTATGGGCCAGCGTCAAGACTTTGGGATAGCCTTCGCCCAGCGCGCATTGGCTCAGCAAGATGCGCTGCACCCGGTCCAGCAGCCCGGCCTCGACGATCCAGAGAGGAAATTCCAGGCGGGCCACTTCATAGGGCGTGGCCAGGTAGCAAAAGCCGGTGTGCGTCCAGAAGCCCGACGCGCCCCGCCCGCCCGGCGGGAAGCGCATCTGGAACACGGGGGAGCGGTAGCCGTTCTCCAGCAGCTCCCAGAAGAGGCCGCCGTCGTCCAGGCTCCAGAGATCGGCGCACTCGGCGCGGGTGCAGCGCTGCTCACAGGCGGCGGCCAGCCCGGCGGGGGTTTCGGCCGCGACGCGGCAGGCCAGCAGCCGGGCCGCGTGCATCACGGCCTGGCTCGCCGGCTTGCTGATGTAGCCGACGACGGGCACCCGCAGGCGCTCGAACTCGGCCAGCAGCGCGCCGTAGGCGTCCATCAGCGTGTGGACTTCCGGGTCGGGGGCTAAGGCGAGCCCCAGCTGCATCAACGAGCCGTCCAGCAGGGCCACGTCGGCCCGGAAGCGCTCCGCCCAGCGCTGCAGCTCGGCCAGCTCTTGCAGCGCACACTTGGCCTGCAAGTGCCGCCCGCTCGCCATCCAGTCCTCGCCCGCAACCAGGGGATCGATATAGTGCGTCGGCGTGCTGTCCAGCTCCGCCTCCGGCTCCTCGCCGTAATGGACCATCACGCGGCCGACGTTAATCAGATAGCAATGGGCGCCGCGGTGCTTGTCGGGCGACACAAACGAGGAGTCGGTGGCCACCACGGTGTAATCAGGCGCCGCCGGCTGGCCGGGGACAAACTCGTGCAGGGGAGTGTGCGGCAGGCCCATCAGGCGCTTGCTGCGCACCGCCGCCACCGCGTCGTGCCAGGCGGCATGCGCAGTCCCAAGATAAATCTCGGCCGCGTCGCGGGCTGCATCGGCGCGCCCCACCTGGGCCGCCTGGGCCGCGGCCAGGGTCGCCGCAATCTGCCGCGCGATCTCCATATGGTCATAAGGCATAAAGCGGACTTTCCGACTACTACCTACTCGTCACCCTGCCGACTGCCGACTCGTCCCACTGCCTGCTAGATAACAATCACAATAAGCCACCAGTTTTGCCCCTTGCACCGCGCGCAGCGATCATGATTGGATATAAATATTAGCCAGAGGGCGAGGAATTTGTCATTCTGAGCGTAGCGAAGAATCCGTTGCCCGACGGATTGGGGCGGGGCCAACGGCCCGGTGGCCCCGCGACCGCCGCCCGGGCCAGCCCCCCCGATCGCCCCGTTGGGGCCGCAGGGGGCGCGCCCCAACGGATTCTTCGCTGCGCTCAGAATGACAGATCTTATGTTTTCTGCTAATAAAACACATCATTGCCTCATTAAGGAGCAATCCTGATTATGAATATTATCTACTGCCTACTGCCTACTGCCTACTGCCTACTGCCTACTTCCGCTCCAGCTTCACCAGCAGGTAGTTCCCCTCGGTCTGGACCTCGACGACGGTGAAGGCGTCGTTGCCGAAGCCGGCTTTGAGGTTGGTATTGAGCTCGGCGAGCAGCACGTCGTTCGTGATCTTGTCGACCGCCTGACGCACTTCGCCGGCCAGGTCGAACGGCAGCACATCCAGCGGGACCTGGAGATCCCCCAGGCGGGGATCGCCGATCATGGTCATCGCCAGCTTGCCATCCTGCACGGCCAGCTGATTAGTCACGCTGGGCGAGATCGCGAACAAGCCGGCCACGTCGAAAGTCGGGGTCAGCACCATCCCCGCCTGGGGCAGCAGGCCCAGCTGGAGGCTGCGGGTCTTGATCTCGGCCACGGCCACGGGCGGATTCGCCGCCAGGCGCCGCTGCACCACATCGTTCAGGTAGCGGATGTTGATCGCCAGCCGGACATCCGTCTCGCCGGCGACCGGGCTGCCGATGGGAGCGAGATGCACCGCGACCGCGGCCAGGGCGAGCAGGGTCACCACGCCGGTGCCCCAGCCGATCAGAAAGCCGCCCATCCAGTGGGGCCAGCGGCGGGGGCGGCCGCCACCCCGGGCCGCCCCGGGCCGCAGCACCGGCCGCTAGACCCCGGGCCCGCGCCGGTCCAGCCAGGCAAGGACCTCTTGGCGCTGAACACAGATCGTGTGGTGCTGCACGCGTTGGGCCTTGAGCGCGCCCGCGGCGATCTCATGAAAGATGACCTCGCGCGGGATGCCCAGCAGATGGGATAGGTCGTCGACGCAATATGAATCCTCGTGAATGTCCGGCATCCGCTGGTGAATTACCCGCCAGTTCGCCCGTAACTCATCCACGCAGCTACCCTCCTTGCCTGAGGGCCGGCCGCCAAGCACCCCAGGCGCTAGCTGAGTCCGATCATCCGGCCATCTGATCCTCGGTCAAAGACGTGGTATCCAGCGCGCGCGTGGCGCCGGCGGCGGCGGGCAGGGGCGCCACGCGCGCGATCCAGTCCGCATGGTTACGGAGCTCGTCCAGCGTCGGCAGATACTCGGCGCCGGCCCAGACCAGGTTGGCGAAAGCCACGCCCCGATCGGCCACGACCGCGTTGATGAACGCCTCGCCCATGCGATATTGCTCCATCTTCAGCGCCAGGCCGGTGAGGCGGATGAACAGCTTCTCCACCGGCGTGCGTTGGGCCGCCCGCTCTTCGATCCGCTGCTTGATGTAGGCATACGACGGCAAGAGTCGTTCCCCGACCGCGTTCATGATGTAATTGCTGTAGCCTTCGATCACCGACATGAGCGCCTGGAGCTTCTGGAACAGGGCCTTCTGCTCGGGCGTCATCACCAGCTCGATCCAGCTCTCGCCCGCGGCGAAGTTGCCACGCGCCCGGTTGAGGATATGGGACAAGCCCCCGGTGCCGTTGCGCAGGATGGTCAGGTCCTCAGTAATCAGCTGAAAATAGGTTTCCAGCACGGTATTGAAATACTCGCGCACCCAGGGGTAGGCCTCGAACTGGAAGGCATGGGTGGTTTCGTGCAGCGCGATCCAGAGCCGGAAATCGTCGGGGTCGAGGCCGCGCTCCTGCTGGACGCCGGCAATATTGGGCTCCACGAAATAGAGCCGGCCCACGGTGAGGGGCTCGCGGCCCAGCAGGCTCAGGTCATACTGGCCGAGCACGCGGCGGGCCAGGTAGCCGAGCAACAGGCCGAGCTCGCTGGACAGGACCAGCTGGTTCACGTCCGTCATCAGCAGGGTGCCGAGGTCCTTCAGGTTGGAGCTGTCCTGGTGCAGCCGCTCCAGCGGCGCGAAGAGCTTCTCGAAGCTGACGATGTTGGCGTCGACCCACTCGGCCCGGCTAAAGGCGGCGATATTCTGGACGGGCTGCGGCAGGGCGCGGCCCATCTCGTGGGCAATCAACGGCTCACAGCGCCGGACCAGGTCCGTATAATAGCCCGCCCACTGGGCGTGCCAGGCCGCGTCCAGGGCCGGCTCGGGATTCAGCGTCACGGCCAGGCGGCGCACCCGCCGCCAGTTGAGCATCGGCGGCACCCCGGTGCGGGCGTACTGGTGCTGCCGGTTCGCGGCATAGACGGCCCCCAGCGCCACCCCGGCGAGCACACCCAGGCCGATCATCTGCCGATTATTGCGATTCATACTAGGCTCCTTAGTCAGGCGCGAGATCACCCAGGCGCGGGCGCCCGCCCGGTCGGTCGTATGTTCTACCCCGCTACGTATTCACTATACCCATTTGCCGGGGGATCGTCAAGCAATCTGCGGGCCACGCCCGTGCCCGGCCCGCTTGCCACGTAGGGGGGTTTGTGCTATAGTGAGCACCAGGAACGACGAGGCCCCCCGGCCGGCGGCCGGGGGGCTGGCGACCGGCAAGGCCATGGCGGGGCGCGGACGGGCGCCGACCCAGGAGCAGGATTCGGTGAGCAGACCCGGTAACGGGACGAATGCCCAGGAGGACGTCGCGCCGCCCCCCGGGACGGATGGTACGCACCCGGCGGCGCCCGCCAGCCCCGCCGCCGCCCCGCCCGGCCCGGCGCCCGAGGCGCGGGCCACCCGCCAGCGCCAGATCATCCGGCCCCTGGCCCCGGCCGGCCCGCAGCCGCCCGACGGCGCGGCGAACGCCCCGGACGACCGGCGCCGGCGAGTCATCCGCCGGCTGGCGGACACGCCGCCGAGCAGCCCGCCAGCCGATGCGCCGGAAGCCCGCCAGCGGAAGGTGATCCGCCGCCTGGCCCCGGGAGACGCCGAGGCCCCGGCGCCGCGGGTCATCCGCCGCCTGACCCGCGAGCCCGGCCGCGACCCGGGCCGGCCGGCCGGCAGCGTGATCCGGCCGCTCGCGCCGCTGCCGCCGAACATGCCGGGCAGCCGCGACCGCCAGACCGGGCTGGTGCGGCCCCTGCTCCCGCTGCCGCCGCTGCCGGGCGACTCGCCGGCCGAACGCCAGGAGCGGCGCGGGCGGCGGGACGCCCGCCTGGCCGCGATTTTGCGCCCGCTGGAGGCCGCGCCGGCCCCGAGCCCGGCGGAGATCCGCCCGGTGGACCCGTTGTTGCGGACTCTGCCGCTCCAGGAGCTGGTCGAGGCCCCCGTCGACCTGGTCTATTGCCGGCGGTGCGAAACCGCGAACCGGGCCGCCGTGATGTTTTGTGGCGCCTGCGGCACCCCACTGCCGGCGGCCGCCCGGCTATATGACACCCTGACCCGTGAGTACGAGGACATGCAAAGCGCCGAACGACCGAAAGCCGAAATTGTCCCGGTCCTGGCCGATGGCCGCCGGGGCCCCAACTGGCAGGCGTATGGCCTGAGCGACCGCGGCCTGGTGCGCAAAAACAACGAGGATACGCTGCTGGCCGACCCCCTGCCGGGCGGGGGCTGGCTCTTGCTCGTCGCCGACGGCATGGGCGGCGCCATGGGCGGCGAGGTCGCCAGCCAGCACGCCGCCGCCATCGTCCGCGAGCTGATCGAAAACCGCATGGCCCTCGATCCCGATCCGACGACCGACCACCGCCCCTGGCTGATGCAGGCGATCGAGCAGGCCAACCTCATGCTGCACCGGCAGGCCGACGAAGACCCCAATTTGCACGGCATGGGCACGACGACGACGGCGGGCGTCGTGCAGGGCCTCTGCCTGGAGCTGGGGCATGTCGGCGATAGCCGCTGTTACCGGCTCCCGGCCAGCGGGCCGCTTGAGCAGCTGACCACCGACCATGCGATCGTCGCGCACCTGTTGCGGCTGGGGCAAATTACGCCGCAGGAAGCCCTGCATCACCCCCTGCGCAACCAGCTCTATCGCGCGGTCGCCACGGCCGCCACGATCGAAGTCGACGCGACTCTGCATATCCTGGCGCCCACCGACAAGGTGCTCGTCTGTTCCGACGGATTGATGCTCCACGTGGCCGACGACGAAATCGAACCGATCCTGCGCCAGAGTACCACGCCCCAGGCCGCCTGCCAGGCCCTGGTCGAGCTGACCCTGAGCCGCGGCGCGGGCGACAATATCTCGGTCATCGTGCTCATGGCGGGGTGAGGCGGGAGAATGCGGTGGCACTGCTCATGCAGTAGTGCGACGCGCTGACCCCCTTTTGCGTACAAAGACTAAGGCGCGCCCGCGGGGGCGCGCCCGAGCCAGGAGAGAGTATGCGCTGTCCGCACTGCGCCGTCGACAACCGAAGTGATGCCCGCTTTTGCCGCGCCTGTGGCACCCCACTCGCCGGCCTCCTCCCGGCGGCCCCCGATCCCCCGCCCGCGATCCTGGCGGTCCTGCCCCCCGAGCCGGCAACGCCGCCGTCCGCGGATGCGGCGGCCGGGGAAGAAATGCCCCCCGCCCCGGACGTAGCGGCAGCGGGGGAAACACCCGCCGCCCAGACCGCGGATACGGCGGCCGGGGAAGAAATGCCCCCGGCCCCGGCCCCGGACGTAGCACCCGCCGCCGGGGAAGAAATGCCCGCCGCGGACGTCGCGGCCGCCACGGCGGAGGAAATGTCCCCCGCGTCGGCCGCGGCCGACGCGGCCAACGCGGGCGAATGGCCCGCCGAGTCCCGCCCGCCCGAGTTTGCCGCGGCCGGCCCTGGGCCCGCCGCTGAGCCGGCCGGTCCCAGCACGCCGGCCCTGCCCGCCGGAGCCGCTGTCGCCGACCCCCCGGCCGCGAGCCTGGACGCGGCGCCGGGCGCCGCCCTGCCGGACGCCCCGGTCGAGCCCCCCCTGACGGATACCAGTATGGCGCCGGCCAGCGATCCCCCGGAGCCCGACCTCCTGGCCGCCCCTGGCGACCCGCCCGCCGGCGAGCCCGACGCGCCCACGCTCGCCCCTGGCGACCCGCCCGCCGGCTCGGCCGGCGCCCCGGCCACCGGGGCCGCCGCGCCGGCCGAGCCGGACGCCGCCCCGGCCATGATGCCGGCGCCTTTCGATTTGCCGGCCCCCGCAGATAGTGCGCCCGCCGCGGACTCGCCGGCGGCGCCAGACGATGGGTTGCCGGCGCCCGCCGAGGCCGCGGCGGCCCTGGCCCCGCCCGCGCCGGGCCTCGACTCGGAGGCCCCGACGACACAGCTGGTCGAAAGTGAAGCGCCCGCCGTGGCGCCCCCGGTGCCGGGCGAGGAATTCCCCGCCTTAGCCGTGAGCGCGATCATCGCCGGTCGCTACCAGGTCCAACAGGTCCTGCAGACCGGCCCGCAGCGCCAGACCTACCAGGTGCTGGACCTGCAGGGGTATCTGCGCTGCTGGGCCTGCGGCTCGCGGCAGAACATCCAGGGGGAGCTCTACTGCACCGACTGTGGCGCCCAGCTCACCGGGCGCACCTACCGGCTCCTGGAGACGCCCCCCGATGCGCCATTGCCGCAGATCCCCGCGCCGCTGCTCGAAAATATGCACAGCGGGGTGACGGGCGTGTTCGATAGCAGCACCGACCCCGCGACCGGCCGCCATTACCTGGTGCTGGAGGACGTCGGCGGGCAGCCGGTGAGTGCCTGGCTCCCCGCGGCGGGGAGCGCGGCGGCGGGGAGCGCGGCGCCGCAGGAAGCCGCGCCGGGCGAGACGCGCCTGCTGAGCTGGATCCACCAGGCGGCCGAGACCTTGCGCGAGCTCCATGCCGCACGCATCGTCGGCTGTGATTTCACGCCTCAGGCCCTCCAGGTGCTGCCCGACGACCGGCTCGTCCTCGTCGACCCCACCGCGTGCCGCATGGCCGGCACGGTCGGCGACGCACGCGGCCCCCAGGCTGAAGAGCAAGCCGATGTGCAACGGGTGGCCGCTGGGCTGGAGCAGTGGTACGAGACCCTACAGGGCGCCGGGGGCCCGGGCGCCCCGCCCGAGCCCGGGACGCTGGCGGGCGTGCTGGCCCACGGGCGCGAAGGCGGCTACCCCACCGCGGCCGAATTCGCCGCCGCCGTGCAGGACCTGGTCGCCGCGACCATCCCGCCCTCCGACCTGCAGCTGATCAGCGGGCGGGCGAGCGATGTCGGACTCCAGCGCAAGCTGAACGAAGATAGCCTGTTTGCGCTGGAGTTCGTGACCGCGGAGTCGACCGGCTATACGCCGACCGGCCTCTACATCGTCGCCGACGGCATGGGCGGCCATGAAAATGGCGAGGTCGCCAGCTCCATTGCCGTGCGCACCATCCCCGCGATGTTGCACGGCGTGCTGGAGAGCCGCATCAGCGGCGAAGCGCTGCCGGCCGATCCGCACACCCTGGGCCAGCTGCTGCGCGAGGCGATCCTGGAAGCGAACAGCCGCATTACCCAGCTCAGCCGGGA
>DATGEF010000046.1:0-10631 GCA_035310405.1 Chloroflexia bacterium
GAGCAGGTGGAGGCGGCCACCCGCATGGCCCTGGAGTATGACCGCCGCGTGATCGTCGAGCGCTTCTACCCAGGCAACGACTACCGCATCCTGGTGATTAACGGCAAGATGGTCGCGGCCGCCTTGCGCCGCCCGGCCCAGGTGGTCGGCAATGGGCGGGACAATGTCCGCACCCTCGTCCAGCGGGTGAACGATGACCCGCGGCGGGGGATCGGGCATGGCGCCGCCATGACCCGCATCCGCCTGGACGAGGTGGCCGCCCTCACGCTGAGCAAGCAAGACCTGACCTGGGAGAGTGTGCCCGCGGCCGGCCAGGTGGTGCTGCTGCGCGACAACAGCAACCTGAGCACCGGCGGCACGGCCACGGACGTCACGGACGAGGTCCACCCCGACAATATCGCGATCGCCGAGCTGGCGGCCCGCACGATCGGGCTCGACATCGCCGGGATCGACGTGGTCACGCGCAACATCCGCCGCTCGATGATCGACGACCAGGGCGGGATCGTGGAGGTGAACGCCGCCCCCGGGCTGCGCATGCACCTCTATCCGTCCGAGGGCAAGGGCCGCCCGGTCGGCGACGCCGTGATCCAGATGCTCTTCCCGGACGACCACCCGGCCCGTGTGCCGCTGATCGCCGTCACCGGCACCAATGGCAAGACGACCGTGACGCGCATGATCGCCGCGGTCTACGGCACGATGCGCAAGTTCGTGGGCATGACCAGCACCGACGGCATTTATTTCGGCGGGCGGATGCGGGTGGCCGGGGATTGCAGCGGGCCGCGCAGCGCCGAGGCCGTCTTGCAGCATCCCGATGTCGAGGTGGCCGTGCTGGAGACGGCGCGCGGCGGGATTTTGCGCTCGGGCCTCGGCTGGGACAAATGCCAGGTGGCCGTGGTCACCAATATCAGCAACGACCACCTGGGGCTCGACGGCATCGACAGCCCCGAGCGGCTGGCCGAAGTCAAGCAGGTGCCGGTCGAGAGTATCCTGGCCGGTGGCTGCGCGGTGCTGAATGCCGAAGACCGCCTGGTGGCGCGCATGGCCGAGGCGACCGAGGCGGCCGTGGTCTACTTCGGCATGAACCCGCGCGGCCCGGTGCTGTCGCGCCACCTGGCGGCGGGCGGCAAAGCCGTCTTCTTGCGCGGCCCGATGATCACCCTGGCCGAGGGGGCGCAGGAGACGGCCTTGCTCGACGTCGCCGAGGTGCCGGCCACGCTGGGCGGCAAGATCAGCTTCCAGACGGCGAACACCCTGGCCGCCGCCGCCGCCTGCTGGGGCGCCGGCTGCCCGCTCGACGCGATCCGCCTGGGCCTACGGACCTTTCAGCCGGACTCGCAGACCGCGCCAGGCCGCTTCAATCTCTTCCAGGTGGGCCCCGCCCAGGTCATCCTGGACTATGGCCATAACCCGAAGGCGCTGCTGGCCATCCGCGACGCCGTCCGCGCCCTGGCCCCCCACCGGGCCATCGGCGTGGTGGCCGCCCCGGGCGACCGGCGGGACTCCGATATCGGCGAGCTGGCCCGCATCGCCGCCGATACCTTCGACGAGATCATCATCCGCGAGGACGACGACGCCCGCGGCCGTGAGCCGGGCGAGGTGGCCACGCTGATCCGGGAGACGATCGAGGCCTACCGGCCGCAGCTGCCCCTGTCCACGATCCGTGACGAGGCGGCGGCGATCCGGGCGGCCCTGGAGCGGCTGGGCGCGGGCGACCTGGCCGTGGTCTTTATCGACCGGGTGCAGGAGAGCATCGAGCAGGTGCGGGCCGCCGCGGCCGCCGCGGCCGCGACCGGGACCGGCCTGGCCTGCTCGCTGGGTCCGGAGCCCGGGCCGGCGCGGGAAGACCTGCTGCCGCGTCCCCTGCGCACGGGCCATCAGGTCTACACGCCGACGGCGACCCGGCTGGCCAACACCGGGGTGCTGGGCGCGCCGGCGGGCAACGGCGCGCATCCTGGCGCGCCCTCCTACGGCGATGGGGAGGAGCAGCTCTGATGGACCCGGGCGCGGGCGCGGCCTCGGCGCCCCCCCAGGGTTATCTACTGATCGTCGGCGGGTCGGAGCGCCTGAACAAGGAGCTGCGCCTCCTGCGCACCTACCTGCAGCTCTGTGATCAGGTTCCGGGTCGCCGCGATATCGTCGTCATCGCCTCGGCGACCGGCCATCCGGAGGCGCTGGGGGGGGAATATCTGCGCCTCTTCCGGCAGATCGGCTGGCCGCCCCCGCTGATCCATCTGCCGCCGCTGGCCACCCGGGTGGACGCGGCCGATCCCGGCGTCGCGGCCCTGATCGCCGGCGCGGCCGGGATCTACATGACCGGGGGCGACCAGGTGGACCTGGTGGACATCCTGATGGGAACGCCGGCCGGCGACGCGTTATGGGCCGCGTACCGGGCCGGCGCGGTGATTGGCGGCACCAGCGCGGGCGCGACCGCCATCGGCGACCCAATGATCGCGCGCGGCGGGGGGTCCGGCGAACTGAAGCGCGGCGAGATTACCCTGCACCCCGGCTTTGCCCTGGCCGGCCATGACCTGATTATCGACACCCACTTTGGCCGCCGCGGGCGCTTTCCCCGCCTGGTCGCCGCCATCGCCGAGCAGCCCACCGCGATGGGTATCGGCATCGACGAGAATACGGCCCTGCTGATCCGCCCCGACAATCCCCATGCCGAAGTCCTGGGCAATGGCGTCGTCTACCTGGTCGAGAGTCCGGCGGACCCGCCCACCCACGACCCGCATCACGGCGCCATCGGCATCGCCCCGCTCACGCTCTACATCTTGCGCGAGGGGCAGCGGTATGAGCTGCGGCGGGCCTAACCGGCGCTAGCGCACCACCGCGCGCACGATCTCCAGGTAATTGTGCAGGGCCGGCGACTTGTCCGCCCCCCGCCAGGCCATGCTGAGCTCCAGGTGCGCCCCCGGCTCTCCCACGGGCACATAGACGATGCCATCGTGCTGCATATTGCGCATGTAGCCGGCGACCGGGTAGATCCCGATCCCCAACGCCACCAGTCCCAGCAGGGTTTGAATCTGGCTGGCCTCCTGCACCACGTTCGGGACATAGCCGGCTTGCTGAAAGAGGCCGATCAAATAGTCATGCAGCGCGGGCTCCTCTTCCCGCGTGGGCAACAGCATCGGCTCCTGCCCCAGCTCCGGCAAGGAGACCCGCTCGCGGCGGGCCAGCCGCCGCCGCGCCGGGACCGCGATCCAGAGCGGCACGCGGAGGATCCGCTCGACCTGGATCGTGGGCTCATGCACCGGCGCGTAGAGCACGCCCACATCGATCGTCTGCTTCTGCAATTGCGTGATCTGCCGGCTCGAACTCAGCTCTTGGAGCTTGAGCTCGATCTGCGGGAAGCGCTCCTGAAAGACCTGAATCGTGCGGGGTAAGAAACCGTACAAGATGGAGCCGACGTAGCCAATGCTCAGTTCCCCCACCTCCCCGCGGGCGGCACGTTGGGCAATGTGGACCGCATGATCGGCCTGCTCCAACACCTTTTGCGCTTCCACCAGGAATAGCTCACCGGCGGGGGTCAACGTCACCTGGTGCCGGTTGCGCTCCAATAGCTGGACCCCGAGGACCTGCTCCAGCTTGGCGATTTGCTGGCTTAACGCGGGTTGGGTGAGGTGGCGCTGCTCGGCGGCCCGCCGGAAGTGCCGGGTTTCGGCCACCGCGATAAAGGAGCCCAGATACCGTAGTTCAATCATGTGATTAGCAGTACTTATCACCGGATACGATCCATCAATCACCCGCGGGGCTATTTTACCTTATAGTTTTCAGTGGGGCAAGGACGCTGCAACAGGCGTCCTTGCCGTTTTGTTCGTACCGTGGTGGCGCACCGGCCTGCGCCGGCCCGCCGCGTACTTAACCGGTGCGAACAAGATCAGCGGAAAAGAGGAGGTACACCCATGGACACCAACAAGGCAATTGCCCTCGTCGCTCATGACGCCAAGAAGCAGGATCTCCTGGATTGGGCACGCCACAACAAGACCCTGTTGATTCAACACACACTCTACGCCACCAGCACGACCGGTACGCTGCTGGAAGCAGAACTCGGCGTGGAGGTCACCAAACTCCAAAGCGGCCCCCTGGGCGGGGACCAGCAGATTGGGGCCAAGATCGCCGCGGGCGAGCTCGATCTGTTAGTCTTCTTCTGGGACCCGCTGACTACCCAGCCACACGACGCGGATGTGCGCGCGCTCTTGCGGATCGCGGTGGTCTGGAATGTTCCGGTCGCCTGCAATCGCGCTTCGGCCGATTTTATGATCACCTCGCCGCTCCTGGCGAGTCCCTATCACCCCATGGCCCCCGACTACCAGGGCTATACCATCCAGCGGGAGGCGGGCCCGCCTGTCGCCCGGGCGGCGTAAGCACGCCCGGGCGGCAGGGCCGTGGAGGAACCATGAATAGCACAGCAGCTGCCCATCCGCAGTCCGTAGGTGGGCTCTGGGTCACCGAGGTGGAGACCCCAACGACCGCCGCCCGCGCCGCCGCCGCGCTCGTCCGCGCCGGCAACCGCATTGGCGCCATTTACCTGTGGCAAGGCCACACCGGAGTCAGTTTCCGCGCGGCCCGAACAGTCGTCGCGGAGCTGGAGCGCAGTCGCAGCACCTGGCCCCGCCCGCGGGTATAAGCACGATCGGCCGCGCCGGGGCGGCGCGCAACACCTACCGGCCCGACGGCCGGTAGGTGCACTCCCGCCTGCCGTCCCGGACTCGACAGCCTCAGGCGTATCCCGTACAATACTATGCATTAAGCATTACGCCTTGCATCGAGGAGGACCCGCTTGAACCCATTACTCGTCCCGTCCCATTTCACGCCCATCCCCGGGCGCCTGAGCCGCTTGCTGGAGCTGGCCTACAACCTGTGGTGGGCCTGGCAGCCGGAGGCCCGCCACCTGTTCCAGGACCTCGACCCGGTGCTCTGGGACCTGGTGTACCACAACCCCGTGAAGTTCTTGCGCGAGGTTCGCCAGGAGCGATTGGAGACGATGGCCCTCGACGCGGCCTACCTGGCGCGCCTGGACGCGAGTTTGGCCGCGTTCGACGCGTATATGAAGCCTACGGAGACCTGGTTCAGCACGCACCACATCGGCGACGAAAAGACGATCGCCTATTTCTCGGCCGAGTTTGGCCTGCACGAGTGTCTGCCGATCTATTCGGGCGGCCTGGGCATCTTGTCCGGCGACCACGCCAAGGAAGCGAGCGATATGGGCTTGCCCTTCGTCTGCGTCGGCTTCATTTATCCCCAGGGCTATTTCCGCCAGGCGCTGGACCCGAACGGCTGGCAGGAAGCCTATTATGAGAAGCTCAATTTCGCCGACGTGCCGGCTTTGCCGGCGATGACGCCGGAGGGCCAGGAGGTCGTGGTCTCCGTCGATCTCCCCGGCCGCACTATCTACGCCAAGGCCTACCAGCTGCAGGTGGGGCGGGTGCCGCTGTTCCTGATGGACACCGATATCCACCCCAACGCCCCGGCGGACCGTAATCTGTCGGCCCGGCTCTACGGTGGCGATCACGAGATGCGGGTCGCCCAGGAGATCGTGCTCGGGATCGGCGGGGTGCGGGTCTTACGCGCGATGGGCATCCGGCCGACCATCTTCCATATGAACGAGGGGCATTCCGCTTTCCTGGTGCTGGAGCTGGTGCGCGAGAAGATGGCGACCGGGCTCTCCTTTCCCGCAGCCCTGCAGCAGGTGGCCGCTGGCGGCGTGTTCACGACCCACACCCCAGTGCCGGCGGGCAATGATGCCTTCGCCTTTGAGCTGATGGACAAATACTTCGACCGCTACTGGCCGCAACTGGGCCTATCGCGGGACGAATTTATGGGCCTGGCCCGCCAGGACAACAGTTGGGGCCCGACCTTCAGCATGACGGTGTTGGGGCTCGCCGGCTCCCACCGCCACAATGGCGTGAGCCAGCTGCACGGCGCCGTGTCGCGCAATATGTGGCACTGGCTCTGGCCGGACAAGAAAGCCGAGGAAGTGCCGATCACGGCGATCACCAATGGGGTGCATACCGGGACCTGGCTTGCCACCAAGCTGGCGCGCTGGTACACGGAGTACCTCGGCCCCGCCTGGTATGACCGCCTGGACGACCCGGCCACCTGGGCGCCGCTGCGCGATGCGCCGGCCGCCGCCCTGTGGGCGATCCATACCGAGCTCAAGCATGATCTGGTGGCCTTTGCCCGGCGGCGGGCCGAGGCGCGCTTTGCCCGCTTACAGGAGGCGCCCGCGGTTTGGCCCATCCTCAACCCGGACGCCTTGACCCTCGGCTTCGCGCGGCGCTTCGCGACGTACAAGCGTGCGACGATGATCTTCAGCGACCGCGACCGCCTGAAAGCCTTGCTCAACAACCCGGAGCGCCCGGTGCAGATCATTTTTGCCGGCAAAGCCCACCCGGCCGACAACCCGGGTAAGCAGCTCATCCAGCAGATCTATTGGCTGGCCAAAGAGCCGGGCTTCAACGGCAAAATCCTCTTCCTGGAAGAATACGATATGAACGTCGCCCGCTACCTGGTGCATGGCGCCGACGTCTGGCTGAACACGCCGCGGCGCCCCTATGAGGCCAGCGGCACGAGCGGCGAGAAGGCCGCGTTGAACGGCCTGCCCAACCTCAGCGTGCTCGACGGCTGGTGGGCCGAGGGCTATAACGGCAAAAACGGCTGGGCCGTCGGCGAGGGCAAGGAATTCGACAACCCCGACGACCAGGACTGGCACGACGCGCAGTCGCTCTACCAGGCCCTGGAGCAGGGCGTTGTGCCGCTGTTCTATGATCGGGATGCGGCCGGGGTGCCCCAGGGCTGGGTGGCCATGATGAAAGAGGCGATTATCAGCCTGGCGCCGGTGTTCAGCACCCGCCGCATGCTCAAAGACTACGCCGAGCAGCTCTATATCCCTGCGATGCACGAAGCCGTCGCTGGTTTGGAATCGCCCGTGCCGGCCGCTAACCGCGATTGACGTTGGCGCGGCGGCAGTATATGATGGGGGAGGTACCAAATCGCTGAAAGGTCCTGCGCCCCATGCTCTTTGTGCTCTATGGAACCGACCGCCTGGCCGTGCGGGAGCGCCGCGACGCGCTGATCCGCGAGCAACTGCCGGCCGACAGCGCGGACCTGGCCCTCTCCCGGCTGGACGGCCAGAAATGCACCGCGGATGAGCTGGCGCGGGCGGTCCAGGCCGTGCCTTTCTTCGGCGACCGGCGGATCGTCGTCGCCGACGATCTGCTGACCCGCTTTGAGCAAAAGCGCCGGCGGCCGCCGTCCCCGGACGGGGCCGACGCGCCTGAGCCGGACGGGGAGAGCCCGCCGCCGGAGGCCGCGCCGGCTCTGGCCAAAAACGATCCGGCCCGTCCGTTTATCGCCGCCTTGACCCTGATTGCGCCCAGCACGACGCTGATTCTCTGGGAGCGTGGTACTGTGCCCAAGAACAATTCTTTGCTGAAAGCGGCGGCCAAGCTGGGCACGGTAACGGCCTATGAGGCCCCGGAAGCGGGCAATCTGGAGGATTGGATCTTCGCCCGGGCGCGCAGTAAAGGCGTCCGCTTGAAACCCGAGGTCGCGCGCCTCCTGGATGATCATCTGGGCCAGGATCTGGAGGTGCTGGACTCCGAACTGGAGAAGCTGAGCCTCTTCGCGGGGGACGCGGGGGTGGTGGATGCCGCGATGGTGCGTTTGCTGACCCCCCAAACCCGGCAGGCCGATACGTTTCAACTGCTGATCGCCGCCTCGGACCGGCGGACGGCCGAGGCCCTCAGCTTGCTGCATGAGCTGCTGGACAATGGGGTGGCGCCGGTGGCGGTCATCGGCATGCTCGGCAGCCAGGTCCGCAAGCTGTTACAGGTCCAGGCGCTGGCGGCCCAGCGGCTGCCGCCGGCCGATATCGCCCAGCGGCTGGGGATGCGGCCCTATCCGACCAAGCTCGCCGTTGAGAGCCTGCGCTACTATAGCCCGGCCGGCCTGCGTGATCTCCATGCGCGGCTGATCCAGATCGACCAGGCGATCAAGACGGGCCAGGCCGACGGCGAGGCGGCGCTGGAGCTGCTGGTGCTCGACATCGCCCGCGGGCTCAAGTAACCCGCGGCAGCAACAAGGGGGTTGCGCGGATGCAAGTCGGAGTGGGCCTGCCGGCCGGGGTGCCCGGGGTGCCCGGATCGCTGATCGTCGAGTGGGCCCGCCAGGCCGACGCCGGGCCGTTCTCCAGCCTCGGCGTGATCGACCGCCTCGTCTACGACAGCTATGAGCCGCTGACCGCCCTCGCCGCGGCGGCCGCGGTCACCCAGCGCGTCCGGCTGGTGACGATGATCGTCATCGGCCCCCTGCACAACACCCCGCAGCTCGCCAAAGTGGCGGCCTCCATTGACGCCCTCTCCAGCGGCCGGCTGGTGCTGGGTCTGGCCGTCGGGGCGCGCCAGGAAGACTACGCGGCCGCCGGGGTCGACTACCGATCGCGCGGCAAGCGGCTGGCGGACCAGCTCGCCGGCCTGCGCGACCTCTGGGAAGCGGGGACTTATGGCCCCACGGCCGCCCGCCCGCGGGGGCCGGATCTACTGGTCGGCGGACTCAGCGACCACGGGTTTGCGCGTATGGCCCGCTATGCCGACGGCTATGTACATGGCGGGGGCCCGCCCCGCCTGTTTGCCCGGGTCGCCGACAAAGCCCGGGCCGCCTGGAGCGACGCGGGCCGCCCGGGCCGGCCGCAGCTCTGGGCCCAGGCCTACTTCGCCCTGGGCGATAGCGCCGCCGCGGCGGGGGCGCGCTACCTCCGGGACTACTATGCCTTTACCGGCCCCTTCGCCGAGAAGATCGCGGCCGGCCTGCTCACCAGCCCGCAAGCCATTGCCCAGTTTCTGCGCGGCTATGCCGAGGCCGGCTGTGATGAGCTGGTCCTCTTGCCGGCCGTGGCCGACATCGCGCAACTCGAACAGCTGGCACAGGTACTGACCGACCTGGGACCGCGAGAATAGCACAGTTAGAAAAGGGCGGGTAGTTACACGAAACTAGATTCGTTTTGGCCGCGACGCTGGCTATGGATATTCCTTGCAGGCCTGCTAATTCTACTCGTGCTTGGTGGCTTGTCTGTATCGAAGGTACATGGCGACGATCCCTGGGCCGCCGATGACTCCGCCTTTATAGGTACTGGTCCTGGCATTCTGGATCAGCAAACAGCAGATGCAAATTACGCAGCAAGAGCCACTATGGTGGCTAACGATAGCCAACAGCAGAAAATGGCGCAAGCTGCATTTATTGCAAGCAATACTAGCAAAGCACCTGTTCCAGTGGCCCCGTATGTAGTTGACATAATACCCACAGGAATTTTTACTGAAAGTCTCCCGTTACTTCCAGGCTGGGGGTCTCTATATGGTATCCAAAATACCTGGCAGACCGTGGTCAACGGGATGCGTTATGCAGCTTATGCTGGGCTCGTGTATGATGGTAATAAGAGTGGGCAGGTAGATACGGTGGCACAGCCGGCTCAAGGAGTGCTGGTTATTATAATCCTGCCATCGGATCCGACCGCTGCTATTGGGAATGGTTCTGGGGGAGACTATTTAACGCCGACGCGGGTAGGATCATTGAAAATCATAGCCGCGAACAGCATGTGCTTGACCCTTCTCTCAACCAATGGCACCCAATTGCAATTTAATGTGTCGGCACTTACCTGGTCATGTAGCGGCTTATCGCCGCCGCCCCGGTAATCCTGATTAAGCACGAATCTGGGAAGAGAAGGCATGTTAGCGGGAGGGTGGATGAAGATCGTCATCCTGGGCGGCGGGCCGGCGGGGCTGTATGCGGGACTGCTGATCAAGAAAGCGGACCCGGCACAGGAGGTGACTGTCGTCGAGCGTAACCCGGCGGACGTGACCTATGGCTGGGGAGTCGTCTTTTCGGACCGCACGCTGGCCTCCTTTCAGCGGGCGGACTATAAGACGTACCAGCAGATCGCCGACCAGTTCGTGATCTGGGACGCGATCGACGTCCGCTACCGGGGCGCGACGATCCGCTGCGGCGGCCACGTCATCGCCAGCATCGCCCGCAAGCACCTGTTGCAGATCCTGCAACGGCGCTGCGCCGAGATCGGCGTCGTCCTGCACTTCGGCCGCGAGATCCAGGATCTGGCGGCCCTGCCGGAGTACGACCTGCTGATCGCCGCCGATGGGATCAACAGCCTGGCGCGCCGGGCCTACGAGCCGGTCCTGCGGCCCACCCTGGAGCTCGGCCAGGCGCGCTACATCTGGCTGGGCGCGGAGAAGGTGCTCGACGCGTTCACCTTCATCTTTCACGAGACGGTCCATGGCCTGTTTCAGGTCCATGCCTATCCCTTCAGCGGCACCACCAGTACCTTCATCGTCGAGTGCGACGAGGCCACCTGGCGGGCGGCCGGGCTCGACCAGGCGGACGAGGCCGCCAGCCTGGCCTACTGCCAGGCGCTGCTCGCCGCCGACCTGGGCGGCGTCCCCCTCCTCTCCAACAACTCCAAATGGGTCAACTTCCCCACCCTCAAGACTCGCACCTGGCACCACCAACTCCCCGCCGAGCCATCCAAAATCGATGACGAGGGGTTGGGGGTTGGGGGTTGGGGGGTAGGCGACGCCGCCGCGGGTGGGGGCGGAGGTGCGGGGGCCGCCCGGCGCCAA
>DATGEF010000047.1:0-14366 GCA_035310405.1 Chloroflexia bacterium
CGCGCCGCCCGCCGTGCAGCTGACCCCGCAGGGCCGCGGCGCTTGACAGGCCCGCCAACATTTGCCATAATGGCGCTGTATCCAAAACGTTTGCAGTCGGTTTTCGCGGGATCCGCACCGGCTGATCCGGGGAGCGCGCCACCTATGGCCACTATCTTCCATGTCGCGGAAAAAGCGGGTGTGTCGATCACCACAGTGTCCCGTGCGCTCAACGGCTACAGCGATGTCAACGAAGACACGCGCCGGCGCGTGGTCGAAATTGCCGGCGAACTCAATTACTACCCCAGCGCCGCGGCCCGGAGCCTGCGCGGCAAACGGACCAACACGATTGTCTTCGCGCCCCAGGTCCACGCCCATATTGAGTCCGAGCCCTTCTTCAAAGAGTTTATCGGCGCCCTGGCCCTGGCTTGCTTCATCCACGATCTGAGTCTCCTGGTGACGGTGGCCGACTCCCCGAAAGACACGCGCGAGCTCTATCGCGGCCTGGCCGGGAGCCGCCGGGCCGATGGCATTATCCTGGCCGACGTCGAGCCCGACGACGAGCGCATCCAGCTGCTCCAGGAGATCCACATCCCCTTCGTCGCCTTTGGCCGCACGACGCGCTACGGCGATCTCACCTACCCCTTTGTCGACGTCGACGGCGCGGCGGGCATGCAGGCGCTCGTGGCCCACCTCTACCGGCAGGGGCATCGCCGGATCGCCTATTTTAGTGGGCCGTTCAGCACCTCCTACGCGCTGCACCGCTATAGCGGCTACCAGCAGGGGCTCCGCCAGCACGGCCTGGTCGAAGATGCCCGCTGCGTCGTCCACGAGCTGCAGGACCGCGCCGAAACTCAGGCCGCGGTGGCCCGGCTCTTCGCCTTGCCGCGCGACGAGCACCCCACGGCCATCGTCGCCAGCAGCGACCGGCTGGCGCTCGACGTGCATTATGCCCTGCAGGCGGCCGGTCTCTCGATCGGGCGCTCGCCCGGCCAGATCGCCGTCACCGGCTTCGACGACCTACCGTTCGCCGCCTATGTGCATCCCGGCCTCACCACCGTGCGCCAGCCCCTCGACGCTACTTGCGCGACTTTGCTCGATCTGCTGGTCATCCTGATAAAGCACAAAAGCGAGCCCATCCCCCAGCATGCCGAGCCCGGCCTGACCTGGCTCGGCCCCCAGCAGATCCTGCTGGTCCCCGAGCTCGTCATCCGGGATTCAGCCTGACCTGCGGAGTGCGGAATGCGGAGTGCGGAATGCGGAATACGGATTATCCCAACCCCCAACCCCCGTCACCCAACCCCCAACCCCCGCCCCCGGGGCCAGGCCGATGTTAGATAATCTGGCCGAAGAGGTTCACGCGAACCTCGCGCGGCCGTTTACGGTCGCCGGCCGGCGCTGCTACCTGATCGGCCAGATGGATGGCGCGTTCCCGGACCTGGGGCACCACCTGCCCGGGGAGATGGGCGGGCTCTGGGTGCCGCCGATCAAGCTGGCCGATGGCTTCTGGCTGGGCCTCCGCGCCGCGGCGGCGCCCGTGACCTGGATGTACGGCCCCACGTGTCGCACCTTCCAGATGCGGCCCGGCCGCATCGCCCGCGACTTCGCCCTGCCGGTCGCCGGTGGGACGGTCCACGCCCGGCAGGAGCTCTTCGTGCCCGAGCACGAGTCCGGGCTGCTGATCCACTTGACTCTGACCAATGCCGGCGATCAGGACCTCGCCCTCACCCTGCACTGGCTGGTGCGCTTCGATCTCCAGGCGGCCTGGTGGAGCAACTGGCCCGACCGGCCCGATGTGGCCCATTTCGACCCGGCGACCGGGACCATCCAGGCCACCGATAGCCTGCATCCCGCCTGGGCGGCGGCGATGGCCGGCGATCGCGCCCCGGCGACCCATGCCCTGGGCCCCGATCTCTGGGCCGCCGAGCAGACGTCCTCCCTCCAGGGCGGCCGCGGGCCGGGGCAGGAGCTGCTGCGCAATCCCGCGGAGCTCCAGGGCCAGGGCATCTCCGGCCGGCTGGACTACGCCCTGACCCTGGCGGCGGGGAGCAGCCAGACCCTGCGCTTCGCCATTGCCGGCGGATCGGCGGGGGCGCCCGCTGCCCAGCGCACCGCGCTCTCGCTCCTGGCCCGGCACGCGGCGCTGCTGGCCGCCAAGCTCACCGCCCTGGCGACGCTGGTCGCCGCGGCCCCCGTCGTCGAGTCGCCCCGGCCCGACTTGAACCGCGTCTTCGCGCTCTCCACGCTCTGTACCGACCTGCTGACGCTGGAGCTGCCGGACGTGGGGCGCGGCATCGTCGCCGGCTTCCCCGGCTTTGCCTGGTTTTTCGGCTGTGACACGTATTACACCGTCAGCGGCCTGCTGATCGCCGGCCAAGCGGAGACCGCCCTCGCCACCCTGCGCCTGCTGGCCGGCTATGCGCGCCGCCAGGGGGGCCGCATCCCCCATGAAATCACGCCCACCGGCGCCGTTTTTAACCCCGGCAATACGGTCGAGACCGGCGAATTCGTGACCGCCGTGGAGCGGGCCTATCGCTGGACCGCGGACCGCGCCTTCCTGGACGATGTCTACCCGGTCTGCCGATCCGGGATTTTCGACTATATGCTCGGCGAGTGCGATCCCCACGGCGATTTGCTGCCCGACGGGCCCGGCATCCTGGAACTGAGCAGCGCCCATCACGGCAAGAAGCTCGACGTGGCCTGTAGCCTCTTCCAGGGGCTGCACTCGCTGGCCTACCTGGCCGCCGCCGTCGGCGACGGCGAGACGGCCGCCCGCAGCCGGGACCTCGCCGGGCGCGTCCGCGATCAGATCGAGCGCTATTTCTGGGTCCCGGCCCGCGAGGAATATGTCTGGCGCATCGAGCCCGACCTGTCGGTGGACCCCGCCGAGCCGGCGCACAGCTATGCCGTGCTGGAGATGGGGGTGCTGGACGATCGTCAGGCGGAGCGCATCGCGCGGCTGGCCGCCCGGGTCGAAGGGCCGGACCATACCGGGCCGGCCGGGGTGATCCATCCCGGGACGGCCGGCTTTGTCATGCCGATTCAGAATGCCATCGTCGCCCTGGCCGAGTTCCGCTATGGCCGGCCCGACCCCGGCCTCTGGTACCTGGAGCGCATGGCCGAGTTGTGCGGCCACTACATGCCCTGGGCCATCCCGGAATTTGTCGGCGCCGAGGCGTGCTTCCTGCAAGCCTGGTCCAGTGCCGCCTTCAATTGGCTTCTCGTGCAGGGCTGCTTGCGCCTCCAGCCGGACCCGGCTGGCCAGCGCGTGGTCGTCCAGCCCCAGTTGCCGCGGGCCTGGGACCATCTCACGGTGCGCAACCTCACGATCTGGGGCCGGCGCTGCGATCTCCGGCTCCAGCGCACGCCGGCCGGGATCATCTGCACCGTCCAGCAGCCGCCGGGCGATTTACCTGAGCTGCAGTTCGAGATCGTGCCGGTCCCGGCCCTGCCGGCCGGCTTCGTCTAGCGCGGCCGGCGCTTCAGTATCGCACGCGCTAGTGCAAGTTCCAGCCACCCGTTGAGTGAGGAGTGAGCACCCCCAGGTGCGAGCGCGGGTGGGGCAACGTTCGCACGTAGGCGTGCTCACTCCTCATCACCCCAGGGGTCGCTGGAGGCCGCAGTAGCACAAATGGAGGGCGTCCCGATGATCTACGAGAGCCTCGAATATCGCTACCCCGTCGGCACGCTCGGGGCCGGCGGCAGCTACGGCAACCCCGATTGCTTCATCCGCACCGATGCCCTGTCCAACCTGGACGGCTTCTGGCTCGCGGCGACCAACCAGTGGGTTTGTGGCACGCTGACCTGTACCCTGCGGGTGTACCCTGCCGCGGCCGGCGCCGGGGTGGCCGGCCACGGGGCCGAGTCCCTCGGCGCCCCGCTGGTGGCGGAGTCCACCCATTTCTGGCCCGGCCACCAGGCCACCACCTTCGGCGGCCCCGGCGTCCGGGCGCGGCTGACCATCTTCGTGCCCTATGGCCTGCCGGTCGGGACCGGGGCGCGGGTCTATCTGGGGCTGGAGCTGGAAAGTGCCGCGGCGATCGTCGTCGCCGTCGCCTGGGACATCCGTTGGCCGCCGTTTATGAGCGCGGTCCATACCAAGCAGCCGGAGCGCGCCCAATGGCAGAAGCGCGTCCGCCAGTGGCAGGAGGCCGACCTGGCCCTCGCGGCGACTCTGCCGACCTACTACACGCGCTTTGGCACCACGGCTGGCGAGGCCGCGGAGGTGCGGGTCTTCGGCGGGCCCGGGCGCCCCACCAGCGCACAGACCAGCGAGCCCGGCCGGCTGCACACTATGCATGACGTGCTCCTCGCGCCGGGTGTGCCCTGGCAGGGCGGCTGGCTGCTCAGCGCGGGCCCGGCGGGCGCGGACGTGGTGCGCCAGGCCCACCGGGCCGCGCCGCCCTGGACCGCCGCCCTGACCGCCACGATCGCCGCCCTGGACGCCGAGCTGGCCACCGCCCACCTGACCACCCCCGACCCGGTGATTAACCGGGGCCTGCTCTGGGCCAAAGCCAACACGCTGCGGGTGCAGCACCAGTACCGCCACGGGGTCGGGTTCACCAACGACCCGCCGCAAGATATCGTCGTCGTGCGCGACTGCGCCTGGTATGCTCTCGGGGCCGACTGGCTCAGCCCCGGCTTTACCCGCGCCATGTACGATCTGCTGCTGGCCCACGGCGTCGAGCCGGGGGGCAAGCTGAGCGAGTATATCCATGCCGACACGGGCGCCCGCGAGGATTACGCGCTCAACGTCAACGATGACACGCCCCTCTTCGTCGTCGCCGCCCATCATCATTACGCGGTCACCGGCGATGCCGCCTTCCTGCAGCAGGCTTACCCGGCCGTGCGCGCCGCGTGCGACTGGCTCCTGAGCCAGCGCCGCGACGACCTGGTCTGGTGCGACGTGCAGGGCACCGACGTCTGGGGCAACGCCACCTGGCGCAACATCATCCCCGGCTACCACCTCGCCGGGGCCGTCACCGAGATCAACAGCCTGACCGTCTGGGCGCTGGCCTGCGCGGCCGCCCTCGCGGCGGTGACCGGGGCCGCCGACGACGCAGCCCGCTGGCAGACGGCGCAGGCCGGGCTGCGCGCCGCCATCGCCACGCAGCTCCGCGCCCCCGCCCCCGGCCTCTATCTGCTGCACCGCGACGACGACGGCCCGCACCCCACGCTGACGGCCGACCTGGTCTTCCCGGTGCTGGCCGGCGTGGCCGATGCACACGACGGGGCGGCCATCCTCGACCGGCTGTATAGCCCGGAGTTCTACACGCCGTTTGGCGTCCACACCGTCGGCCGCGCCGAGGCGGAGTATCATCCATCCTACGGCTACGGCCTGCTCGGCGGCCTCTGGCCCAACCTGACGGCCTGGGTGGCCTATGCCGGCCGCGAGGCGTACCCCGACCGCCTGGTCGCGATGATGCGCCATCTCTATGCGCTCTGCGAGGTGCCCGAGCCCCGCGCCGGCGGGCATCTGGTCCCGGGGCAATTCCCGGAGTGGTTCCACGGCGAGACCTACCAGAGCCTGGGCATGGCCATGTCGCCCTGGATGCCCCCCACCTATCTCTGGCTGGGGATCGAAGGCCTCGCCGGGCTGCAGGCCACGCCCGCCGGCCTCGCCGTTACCCCCCACTTGCCCCCCACCTGGACCTGGCTGGGGTTGCGCAACCTGCCCTACCGGGGCGGCCGGATCAGCCTGTTCGCCTGTGCCGGCCGGCTCTACGCCAGCACCCCCCTGGACACCCCCTGGCCCCTGGAAGTCTACCCAACCGAGGCCACGGCGGCCCTGGTAGTCGACGGCGCGTTCTACACGCTCGCCCTCCAGGGTCCGGCCGGCGGGGTCGTGCTCGTCGCCGCCGCGGACGCCGCCGCCGGCACGGTCCGCTGGGGCCGCGGCACCCAATCCGTGAATCTACCGGCCGGGGCCGCCACCGTCCTGCGCTTCCCGGCGGAGGAGATCGCATGACCCGCCCAACGCCCGCCCCTGCGCCGTTCACGCTGACCCGGCGCGGCATGGTCCTCCAGCCCGACCCGGCGCGGCTGGCCGAGCGGGGTGGGGTGCTCAACCCGGCGGCAGTGCTGCACGCCGGCGTGACCTATCTCTACTATCGGGCCGTCGACGTCGAGCCGGACAACTACTCGCGGATCTTGATCGCGACCTGTCTGCTCGGGGCGGACGATCAGATCCAGACCACGCGTCTCGATCGGGTGGCCCTGGAGCCCGCCGCGCCCTATGAGCGCTGGGCGGACGGCCGCGGGGGCGGGGTCGAGGATCCCCGCGTGACGCCTCTCGACGGCGCCTGGTATATGGCCTACACCGCCTATGGCACGGTGGCCGGCGTCACGGCGCCGCGCATCGCCCTGGCCCGCTCGACGGACCTGCTCGCCTGGGAGCGGCTGGGCCTGGCCCAGTTCGCCCCCCTGGCCGTCACGATCGCCGGACAGCCGGCGATCGTCGATCTCGATCGCGTGCCCAACAAAGACGCCATCCTCTTCCCGGAGCGCATCGGCGGCCGCTATGCGTTGCTGCACCGGCCTATGTTCGCGCCGGCGACCGGCTTGCCCCAGAGCATCTGGCTCTCCTGGAGCACCGACCTGCGCTATTGGACCGACCACCAGTTGGTGCTGCCGCCCACGCGGCCCTGGGAGCGCCTGAAGGTCGGCGGCGGCACCCCGCCCATCCGCACGCCCCACGGCTGGCTGACCTTCTATCACGGCGTCGAAGGCCGCGCCGACGCCGATCCCCAGCGCCGCTACCATGCCGGCGCCCTGCTGCTCGACCTGGCCGACCCGGCGCGCGTGCGTTACCAGACGCCCACACCCGTCCTCTCCCCGCTGACCGCGGCGGAGACCAGCGGCGTGGTCGCGAACGTCGTCTTCCCCAGCGGCGTCGTGCAGCAGCCCGGCGGCCGCATCGACGTCTACTACGGCATGGCCGACCAGGCAATCGGCCTGGCCACCACCACCCTGCCCGCCCCCAACGCCTGGCCCCGGGGCTGATGAGTAATCCGCCCTTGCGCGCGACGATGCCTGGGGTTGTAGGGGCACGGCGTGCCGTGCCGCGCTCCCCACCGCGGCACGGCACGCCGTGCCCCTACAAATGCCAAACATGCAGCGCACCCCGGCGCCTGGCCAGGGCTGCCTCAAGGCTGGTGATCCTAACTGGTACGTGTTCGCTTTTCAGCGATAATGCGGAAACTTGCTCCAGGGCAAAACCTGTCCTGCCCCGCCGTCGCGTACTCCGGCTGCAAAACTACGATTATACCCAGGCCGGGGCGTACTTTGTGACGGTTTGTGCGTGGAACCGGGCCTGCCGGTTCGGCGATATGATGGACAACACGGTACAGCTCACGGTCCAGGGGCAGATTGTCGCAGAAGAATGGGCGCAGACCGCTGTGCGGCGCCCAGGTGTCGATCTCGACGGGTTTGTGGTCATGCCGAACCACATCCATGGCATTATCGTTCTCCCGGATTCGGCCCACCCACCAAACGCCCGACCGTCGACCGAACGCTTCGGCAAACCGGTAGCTGGTTCGTTGCCGACGATTGTCCGGGCCTTTAAATCTGCGGTTGCTCGCCGGATCAGCAGATTACCCGGCGCTGGCGGGACGGCTGTTTGGCCAGCTAACTACTACGAGCACATCATTCGCGATGAGGCCGAGTTGGCACGCGTGCGCGAATACATCGTCAACAACCCGGCCCGGTGGGTAGATGATGAGGATTATCCCTATGGCGTTTAGCCCACCACGACAGGACATGTGGAGCACACGATAGCCAGTTGATGAGCCGCCCGCCAGGACACGGCACGCCGTGTCCCTACACCTGCTGCCTCCTGGCCGGATCAGGTTGCCCAGTCGGCGCCGCCGGCTGGTGAGGAACTGGTCCTTCGCAACAGCCATACGCCTGGCCTCCTAGCCGACCCCCTCTTGACAGCCTCGGCAATTGGTGCTATTATCCTGATCACGATCCAAAACGTTTTGGATCACAGGATTACAGCGCCGGCGGCTACCAGTTAGCGGACTGGGCCTTGAATCAGTATTGGCATAACATTTGCTAGGGATGCGGGATATAGCCGGACTGGGCAGCCGGTGTTAGGGGGGCCTACTCTCTCCCGAGAGATGGGCCACGGCAATGGAAAGGAGGGGGGTAGGGAACATATCAACCTGGCGCGACGCTACGCACCAGGGTAGATCGCCTAGTCGACATCGCCAGAGGGCCGCGCGACGCTAGCGCGCCTTATTTCGAGGAGGAAAGCCACAATGGGAAAATCGACGAAATGGACGTTCCTGGCAGCCATGCTCGTGATTAGCTCGCTGCTCCTTTCTGCCTGTGGCGGCGACAACACCCCCACCACCGGCACTGGCACCACCGGCACCAGCCCGACCAATACCCCGGCCGCTGCGGCCGCCAATACGCCGGCCACCAGCGGCGGCAATATGACGCTGGGCGGCAAATTCGATCCGACGGCGTATAAGAAGAACGCCGTGGAAGACGGCGCCACCCTGCGCGTGTCGAGTTGGGGCGATACCTCCGAGCAAGGGGTCAATCGCGATGCCTTAGCTCGCTTCAGCCAGGTTTACCCGAACGTCAAAATTAATTACGAGCCGCAGCCCGACAATTACCAGACGAAGCTCCTGGCCCAGGTGACGGGCAAATCCGAGCCGGACGTCTTCTATATCGACCCGGGCCTGGGCTATCAGTTCATGCCGGCGGGCGTCTTGCTCGACCTCAGCCCCGCGCTGCAAGAGGTCGGCCGCAGCAAGGACGACTACTTCCCGTCGCTGATCAATACCTTCATCCAGAACAACAAAGTTTACGGCTTGCCTAAAGACTTCGGCTCCCTGGCCATCTTCTACAACACCGATATGCTGGCCAAGTCGGGCGCCCCGGCCCCCAAGGATGGCTGGACCCAGGACGATTTCCGCAACTTCGTCAAGGCTTCGGTACAGGGCACCGGCCAGAGTACGATCTACGGCTTCTCGGCCGACCCGGATGCCGAGCGCTGGATGGCCTTCGCCCTGGCCAACGGCGCCAAGATCATCGACAACGGCAAGTGCGCCATCAACAGCGATGCAGGCGTCTCCACCCTCGACTGGTGGTACGGCATGTATAAGGATAAGATCGCCACGATCCCGGCCGATATCGGCGCGGGCTGGTCGGGCGAGGGCTTCGCCAAGCAGCGCATCGCCAGCACGGCGCAGGGCGGCTGGCTGATCCCCTTCATGGCCGATCCCAAAGGCGGGTTCCAGAACGTGAAGTATGATGTGGCCGCCCTGCCGCAGGGCAAGAGCGGCCCGGCCGACCTGCTCTTCTTCAACGCCTGGGGCGTTTCGGCGCGGACCAAGTTCCCGAAGGCCGCCGCGGCCCTGGCCCTCTTCCTCGCCAGCCGCGAGAACGAGGACGCCATCCTGCAGACCGGCTTCGCCCTGCCGACGCTCAAGGGCATGGATAGCGACCCGTTCTTCCAGGGCACCGCCGTGGCGAATAAAGCGTCCAAGCTGCTGTACGCGACGGCCGCCTATGGCACGCCCGACTATTACGGCGGCGTCAACGACCCCAAGATCAAGAAGGCGCTGGGCGACGCCACGCAGCGGGTCTACGCCGGCCAGCAGGCCTCCAAGGCCGCCCTCGACCAGGCGTGCCAGGAGATCGACCCCTTATTGGCCGGCGGGCAATAAGGGTCCCCGCGGCCGGACCGGTAGCCCGGTCCGGCCGCGGGGCTAGCGCAGTTCAGTAGCGGCCCGTGGCGCCCCGGATGGGCGCCACGGCCTATAGAGGAGACGCGCTATGGCGACGCAAGCCCAGGCCGCCCCGACGCCGCAGGTGACCGGGATGAACCGCAAGACGATCGAAGCCCTCACCGGCTACCTGTTTGTCTCGCCCTGGATCATCCTCTCGATTATTTTTACCTTCGGGGCGATGATTTACGTCTTCTATCTGAGCTTCACCGACCTGAAGCTGTTGAACACGCCTAACCTGATCGGGCTCACGAATTATATCCGTGTCGCGAAAGACCCGCTGTTCTGGACGGCTGTCGGCAACACCCTGCTCTACGCCGTGGTCGTGACCTTTTTCCAGACTGCCCTGGCCCTGGTCCTCGCCGTGGTGCTCAACGCCAAGCTGTATGCCAAACAGTTTTTCCGCATCAGCTGGTATATCCCGAGCGTCACCTCGTCGGTCGTCATCTCGCTCATCTTTATCTGGATCTTCCAGAAAGAAGGCATCCTGAATTATGCCCTGTCCACGCTCTTCGGCTGGACCGGGTTCCAGCCGGTCGCCTGGCTCACCGATGCCCGCGCCCACACCGCGCTCCCTGCGCTGATGCTGCTCAACATCTCGACCACGGCGCCGACGTTCATGCTCTTCTTTCTGGCCGCCCTGCAAGACATCCCCGAGGATATCTACGAAGCGGCGAGCCTGGATGGGGCGACCGGCCTGTCCCGCTTCTTCAAAATCACCGTGCCGATGTTGCGGCCCATTATCTTCCTCGTCGTGGTGCTGGGCACGATCGGCACGCTGCAGCTTTTCGACCAGGTGAATATTATGACTGCGGGGGGGCCGCTCAACCAGACGACCACCATTAACTACCTGATCTACAATTCGGCGTTCACGAACTACGATATGGCCTACGCGTGCGCGATGGCCTTCATGCTGTTTGTGCTGATTTTCGCCCTCTTCCTGGTCCAGAACCGGTTCCTGGGCGAGCGTCCCGAGGGCCGATAGCGCAACCCGCGCCAAGGAGGCTTAGCTATGGCGACGAAAGTAACCACCAGCCGCGCGGGGGTCGTGCCTGCGCCCGAAACCAAAGCCGTCGGCCGCGAGCCGAGTTACTATGTGCTCATGACCATCCGCTATGCTGTGCTGCTCTTGATGACGGTCATCTTCCTCGGCCCGTTCATCATGGCGCTGCTGGGCTCGTTCAAGACGAACCTCGAGGTGCTGACCTGGCCGCCCACGTTCTTCCCGACCGAATGGCGCCTGGATAATTACGCCTCCGTCTGGAATGTGCTGCCCGATCCGGCGGGAAACTCCTACTTCCCGCGTTGGATCCTCAATAGCTTCATCCTCTCGGCGAGCATCGTAATTGCCCAGCTTTTCTTCTGCTCCCTGGCCGGCTTCGCCTTCGCCCGGCTGAACTTCCCAGGCAAGGGCATCGTCTTCGCCGCGATGCTCTCGACGATGATGATCCCGGGCATGGTGCTGATGATCCCCAAGTACCAGATCCTGAACGCCGTGGGCCTGGTCAATACCTACTGGGCGCTCATCATCCCCGGCATGGTCAGCGCGGGCATGATTTTCATGCTCACCCAGTTCTTCCGCAGCATCCCCAAAGATTTGGACGAGGCCGCCTGGATCGACGGCGCCGGGATCTTCACCACCTACTGGCGGATCATCTTGCCGCTGGCCAAGCCGGCCCTGGCCACGCTGGCCCTGCTGACCTTCCAGGGGGTCTGGAATACCTACCTGGACGCCCTGGTGCTGCTGCAGACCCCCGACATGTATCCGCTCACCGTCGGGCTGGGCTTCTTGAAGGGCCAATATGCCACCTCATACAACATCGTGCTGGCCGGCTCGATGTTCAATACGGTGCCGATGGTGCTGCTGTTTATGATCTTCTCGCGGTTCTACGTCCAGGGCGCGACTTACAGTGGCGTCAAGGGCTGAGATGCCGGCGCGGGCCCGCCGTGCCGGCCCCGTGCGCCTGGCCTTTACCCACGCGGTGCAGGACTGGTGGTATGGGCTGATCCCTTTCGCCGTCCTCAACCTGGTCTGGCTCGGCTGTGTCGCCACGGTGGTCGCCGGGCCCCCGGCGACCGCCGCGCTGTTCGTCGTGGCCCGCGATGCCGCCATCGGCCAGGGCGCCGAGCCGAGCACTTTCTTCTACGCCCTGCGGCGCTATTTCTGGCGCAGTTGGGGTCTGGGGCTGGTCAGCGCCGCGGGCACCTTCCTCTTCGTGTTTGATCTCTACTACTACGCCGACCGCCTGGCCGGCACCGGGATCGCCTTCAACGTCGGCGTCTTCTTCCTGGTCTACGTCCTGCTGGTCTGGCTGGAGTTCCTGCTAATGGCCTGGCCGCTGCTGGTCAACCACCCCGCTATGGGGCTGCGCCATGTCCTGCGCAACGCGGCGATCGTCACCCTGCGCACCCCCGGCGCCAACTTCGGCCTCGCCGCCATCGTCGTGTTGCTGACCCTCTTCTCGATCTGGTTCTCCCCGTTCGTCGGCCTGGGCCTCGGCGCCCTCGTCGCCCTCCTGGCTCAGCACTATCTCCACATCCAGGCCCCCGTCCTCGCCAACTTCCCCCCCCGCCCCGGCGAAGGTCCGTTGGACGAGTAGGCAGTCGTCAGTCGCCAGTCGTCAGTCGCCAGTCGTCAGTCGTCAGTATTCGGCAACTCAAAACTCAAGCAGTACACGTGCTGGGCGTGGCATCGCCGTAGTGAGCGCTCAATTAAACGGGTAGTCATGCTGCTCCCCGTTGTGTTCGGGATAAATATTAGCAAAGACAGTAAAGAATTTGTCAGGCGCAGCGAAGAATCCGTTGCCCAGCGGACCGAGTAGGGGCCGCGGGCCCGGCATCTATAGGCATCAACCTAAGAGGTAGGGATAGCGAGGAGACCACGTGTGGCGACCCACACCAGCCGTCGAGTAATGACCACCGCCAGCCCGCGTAGGCGGGCTTCGCCCTTTGTTGCCGCGGCTTCAGCCGCCGGGCGTCCCACCCCAGGACTCCGAACCGAGCACGAGGCGCTGGTCGGTAACCAATACTGGGTTCGTGCGGTCGCGGGTATTCTGATAGAACACCGTTTCCGTAGCCTCGCGATTCGTTGGCCCATTGGTTTTCTGGGAGCCGCTGGCGTCCATGCTCTATCTGCCGATCACTTTATGTGGCTGGCAGCGGGCAATCGCTTCCTCTAGCGCTTCCCGTTCTCCCTCCGATGCGGCGACCGCCCGTAAGCGCACTAATTCCGCATACAAGCGCGGATCGCCCAATTGCTTCCCGGCTTCAATGGCGGCTTCAAAAACCAGCTGCCTGACTTCACCCGTGCCTAATTCTTGGAGAAGCCGCTCGACTACCTGTGTGCAGCCTCGGCGTGCTAAACCAAGGAGTGCTTCACCCCGGGTTTCGTCGTCGGCATCAGTCGCCCGCGCCCATAGCGCTGCGCGGATCGCGGGACTATCGAGGGGTAGATTCACTTCAGCCGCCGGATCGTCTTGATCCAACTGGGCAAGTCCAAAGGTTGCCCAGCTGCGCACGTTCGTATCCGCATCGTGGCTGAGCTCGACGAGAGTCGCGACGGCCGGCTCGGTGGCGTGGTTTAACAGGCCTTGCACCACTCCCCAGCGTACATCCGCGTCTGGGTGATTCTTGAAGCGCAGCAACGGCGTAACGGCCCGGATGTCCGCGATCTGGCCAAGTGCATGTCCAATAGCACAGAGCACAGCGGGATCCTGCTCACGCCCTAACAAGGGGAGCAACAGGGCTAGGGAGTCATCGGGTGCTACCCGATCACGGATTCCGGTGCCCTGCGCCAATATTTTGGCACCGAGCTCCCTACGCCGTGGGTCACTACTCGTAGTCAACTCTCGGGCGAGCGCGAACACCAGGCCCGGCGGTCGATACCATAAGACGCCCACTGGCTCCCAGGTCTGATCTTCGGGCAGCGTGAGCGCCAACTGCACCAACTCCTCGTTAGTCCGTGGATCATCACTGGTCATCGGCCACTCGTCAGCGCCCAGACGCCCTCCACGCCCATGGCGAGCACCCGGTCGGCCGCGCCGTCCAGCGTGCGTGCGTGGAGGCCGGTGTCGGGGGCGATGGTCAGGGCCAGGGCGCCGCTCGCCGGCAGCGCCAGGGTGGGGAAGGTTGGGTCGTAGACGCGGCGGGCGATGGCCAGCAGCTGGGGCGCAGCGCCGGGCGGCGGCGGGGCGGGCACGCTCCAGACATCTTCCGTCGTGCCTTTGTCCAATCCCTCCGGGTTGCGGACGCGGAAGACGACGAACGCGCTGTGCGGCGCAAACCAGGTGTCGACCAGCTGGTTGCCGAAGCTGTGGATCGGCAGGGTGCCGGCCGGCAGGCGGGGCGCCAGCGGCACCCAGGCGAGGGCCGGCACGCTGTCCAGCTGGACCCGGAAGGCCAGGGCCTGCCCGCTTGCGCCCAGGCTGGATTGCTCATCCCGCTGGATCGTATCGTGGCCGTGCCAGAGCAACGTGCGGCCGGCCGCCGGGAGATCGTAGCGCCAGACGTCGGAGCCCCGGTCGTCCTGGTGCTCGACCACCAGCTGGGTCGTCGGCGTGCCCGGGACGAATGTCGCCCGCAACTGGGCGGCGAGGATGACGCCCCGCCAGGCGATCTGGTCGAGCACCCGTGGCGCGCGATCCGGGG
>DATGEF010000048.1:0-2729 GCA_035310405.1 Chloroflexia bacterium
TCCGCCTGCCGCAGCCACGCCGCCGCGGTATATGGGTCATGGGGGGCCGCCGGCAGGCGGGTCAACAGGGCAAAATCGGCGGCGGCTTCCGGCGCCCCGGCATGCCAGCGCAGTTCCGCCAGGTGCCAGAGGGCGGCGCGCCGGAGGGCCAAGGCCGGGCCGGCCGATCCGCCGGGGGTGCGTAACGGCGCCGCGAGGGCCGCCAGGCCGGCTTGCGCGCGCGCCTGGTCGCCCGCGACCGCCGCGATCAGGCTCCGTTGCAGCGCCAGCTCCACCGCCAGGGTCGGGTCGGCGGCGGCGGGGGGCAGCACGGCGGTGGCCCGCCGGGTGTCGTGCTGGGCCAGGTAGCCTTCGCTCAGCGCCAGACGGGCCCGGGTGCTATCATAATCGGGCCCGCCGCCCGGCGGGGCGGTGTTGATCGCCGACTCCAGCGCCGTCACGGCCGCGCCATAATGGCCGGCCGCCAGGAGCCGCTGCCCCGTGCGCCAGGCCAGCCCGGCGCGGGTCGCCTCCACCGACCAGAGCACCCCGACCACCAGCCCCAGCACCAGCAGGCCGCGGCCCAGCAGGATGAGGGCGCCTGGCGCCAGGCGCCGGCCGGCCGTGGGCAGATGCGGTGCGAGTCGCGGACTAGCCATAGATCAGGTCTCGGTCGGGACGCTATCCCCCTCTGGATTATACCAGAAACCGCGCGGCTGCCGGCCCGCCTTACACACAGACGCATACACGGCCTCGTAGCCGGCCGCGACCTGCGCCGGCGTGTAGCAGGCCAGCACCCGGGCGCGGCCGGCCCGGGCCAGTGCGGCCCGGGCCGGGGGATCGGCGATCAGCTCCGCCAGCACGGCGCGCAAGGCCGCCGCATCGCCCTCGGGGCAGACCCGGCCTGCCGGCCCGACCACCCGCGGTAGCTCGCCCGAGTCGGAGGTCACCACGGCATTTTCGCAGGCCAGGGCCTCCACGGCCGCGCGCCCGAATTGCTCACGCCAGTGCGGCCGCGTCTCGGACGGCACCACCCAGATATCGCCGGCGCTGAGGCTGGCGACGAGCTGAGCATGGGCCAGCGCGCCCTGGAAATGGACCCGGGTGCCGGCCCCGGCCCCGCGTGCCTCCTGCTCCAGCGCCGCGCGGAGCGGCCCGTCCCCGGCGATCAGTAAGTGCGGGCCAGCGCCCATGGTCGGCAGGGTCAGGAAGGCGCGTAGGAGCGTCGCCACCCCTTTCTCCGCGACCAGCTTCCCCGCATAGCCGATGACGACCGCCCCGGCCGGGATGCCCAGGGCCTGGCGCGTGGCCTGGCCGGCGGCCGGGTCCGCCCGGAAGACGGCCGGGTCGGTCGGCAGGGGCAACACGCGCAACGGCCCGCGGTAGCCCTTCTGGCGCAGCGTGGCGGCCACCAGGACGCCACAGGGCAAGATCGCGTCCGCGTGGCGGAAGCAGAAGGCCTCGAACCAGCGGAAGGGCAGCGGGTAGCGCTTGACGATGTTTTGCGCGGCATAGAGGATCACCGGCAGGCGGCGGCCCCAGCAACGCGCCAACAGCGGCCGCAGCAGCAAAATCAGGAAGGGCAGCAAGCTGTGCGCCTCCTCGTAGACATGGAGGATATCCGGCCGGATGCGCCACAGGTGCGCGAGCAGGTTGGGGAAGAGATAGATATAATAATGCCGGGGAAACAGCACGCCCGCCGGGTGGATGCGGTAGCTCGGCGCTGTACGCCGCTCCAGCGCGACCATCTGGCCGGCGCGCTCGGGCCAGGCCTCGGGCACCAGCAGGTGCATCTCCCAGCGGTCCGTCTCGGCCAGGGCGGCGATCGGCTTCTGATATTCGGCGACGACCGCGGCATGCCAGATCCAGAGCACCCGCGGCCGGCGGTTACCGGCGCGGCCCATCGGTCGCCGCGTCCAGGTAAGCCTGCAGGGTCTGCCGGGCGGTCTCTTGTGGGGAGAAGCGGGCCGCCTGGATGCGGCCCCGCCGGGCCAGGTCCTGGCGCAGGGCGGCGTCGTGCCAGACCCGGACCAGGGCGGTCGCCCAGGTGTCGACCTCGCAGGGGGGCAGCAGCAGCCCCGCGTCGCCGACGACCTCCGGCAGCGAGCTGGTGGCCGCGCAGAGCACCGGGGCGCCGGCCGCCATCGCCTCCAGCGGATCGAGGCCGAAGCCCTCATAGCGGGACGGAAAGGCAAACAGGTGCGCGCCGGCCAGCAGCAGGCGCTTGTCCGCCTCATCGACGCGGCCGAGCAGGCGCACGGATCCGGCCGCGGGATCGGCGCCCGCCAGGCCGAGGTCCCGGGCCAGGGCCGCGATGTCCGGGTAGAGGCCGCCCGGATCGGGCAGGCGCCCGGCCAGGGCCAGCACGGGCTCGGGATCGCCCGGGCGCCCCAGCTGGGGCCGGGCCGTGGCCCAGGCGCGCAGCAGCAGCGGCACATCTTTGCGCTGATCAAAGCCGCCGATATAGAACGCATAGTGGGGCGGCAGGCCGAACCGGGCGCGCATCGCCGCCAGGTCGGCCGCCGCCACCGGGGCGCCGAATCCCGGCGCGATGCCGAGCCGGACCGTGCGCACCCGGCGGGCGGGCAGGCGAAAGACGCGCAGGACGTCGATCCGAGAGGCCTCGGAGTCGGTCAGCAGCAGGGCCGCCCGGCGGCAGGCCACGCGGGCCAGCGCCAGGTAGAGCTGGAGCCGGCGCGAGGCCCGGTAGGCCGGCAGCACCCAGGGGATCAGATCATGGGCGGTGATGA
>DATGEF010000049.1:0-11836 GCA_035310405.1 Chloroflexia bacterium
GTGGTGCCACCGACCAGGCGGGCCAGGGCCCCCCGGTAGGCAAAGCGGATGCCGCCGGCCGCGTCGGCGCCCAGGTCGGTAAAATTCCCGGCCGCGGTATCGCCGGCCAGGGCCGGGATCAGCGCGGCGAGGGCGGTCGCGGCGATCTTGGGCTGGAGCGTATCGTCGAAGAGGCCATAGGCATTCTGGGCGGCATTGTCGCCGCCGGGGTAATTATTCAGCATCCACTTGCCGCCGCCGGCATAGCCCTGGCTATAGATGTAGAGCCAGAGCCCCGTCTCCAGGTCCGCCGTCACCCGCTGGTCGACCGGTGAGGCGCCTTTTTGCAAGCCTTCTTCGTTGGAATAGCCAAACTCTTCGAGCATAAACGCCTGGCCGCTGAAGGTCGTGCGCAGGTTGGTCAGCACCGCCAGGGTGCGCTGGAGGTTGGCGAAGCCGCTGGCCACGAAGCGGTGCGGCGCCTGGAAGTCGAGCAGGCGGTTGGGGCTCAGCTTAGCCAGCACGATATTGCTGTAGCCGACGGTCAGCAAATGGTTCGGGTCGGCCGCGCGCAGCGCGTCCTGCTGGATGGCGATCCAGCGGTGCAGGGTCTCGTCCAACGCGCCCAGGAAAGGCCGCCAGCCGTCGGCGTCCGGCGAGTCCATGTAGTCGAGGGTCGTCTGCGCGGGGTGGGTCGTGACCCAGCCGGCCGCCGCGTCGAGAAACTCGCGATAGAGCCGGTAGTTATTGACGTAGACATAGGCCTGGGCGTCGGTGAGCCGGGGGGGCAGCAGGGCGCGTCCCTCGGCCGTCTGGCGGTAGGCCGGGATGGCCGGCTGGGCGATCCGCTCGCCATACACGGCCACCAGGCTCGTGGTCTGCAGGGGCGGGGCGGGATCGGGGTAGATCGACAGGGCGATCAGGTCGAACTGGGGCTCATTTTTCAGGTCGTAGGCCAGGATCGTCGGCTCGGTCTTGAAATGGCCCGCGATGCGCGTTTCCACGTCCGTGACCCGCTGCAGGTCGGGCTCCACATAGTCGGTAAAGGTCAGGATGAGGAACAGGCCGTGCCGCCGGGCCAGGTCGACGACGAGGTCGAGCTTGCGGAAATTCCCGGCCAGCACATCCTGGCGGAGGGGCGCCATGACGAAGAGGCGCACCGTATTGAGGCCGAGCCCGGCGGCCCGGGTAAAGTCGGCCTCGATCGTGGCGGGGTCAAACTGGCCATCATCCCACATCCGCCAGGCGCGATCCGGCGCGCCCACGTAGCTCACGGCCCAGGCGAAAAAGGGTTGGCCATCCGGGCGCAGGAACCGGCTGCCGCCGGGGGCGAGCTGGACGAAGCCGCTCGCGCCCTGGCCGAGCCCGGGCCGCCGGATCGCGACCGGGGCCAGGGCCAGCACTAACAGCACCAGCGCGTTGACGAAACTCCAGTGTGTGCGCGGCAAAGACATGATGGGAACCCGTCTACGCTCAGGTACCAGCAGGTTGCGTCCGGTGTAGCGCCGGCGGTTATTCGGTGGGCGTCTTGCCGATCCGGTACGAGCAGGTATCGCCGCCCTTGCCGCGACAGGTGATTTCCTCGACGGTGAAATTCTTCCCCGTCGCCCACTTCAGAGTCGAGGTCAGCACGCCGACCATGGCGTTGCAGCCGATGTCGGTGTGGCGATTGTAACAATAGGGGCACATGCCGACGCTATATTCGTAATGATCGCCCACTTCTTTGAGCTCGGTCGGGATGCCGAGGTCCCGCGAATTACTGGCGATGCGCTCCATGCTGAACTTCATCTTCATGGCCATGGGCATGAATTTCATCGCGGTCGCCGCGACGCCGAGCATCCGCGGCTGCTCCTTGATCCCATAATTGAAGAGCTCCTGCCCCACCCGCAGCTGCATGGACTTGGCTGCGCGGCCATAGAAGTCTTCCATGGCTTTGCCGAACGCGCTGTATTGGCTATACGGGATCGTGAACTCGATCACGTTGGTGGGGTAGTTGCCCACGTATTGCTCGAGGCCCGCACTCCGCAGCATGGCGTTCACGCCCTTCTCGCCGGTCACGCGCTCCACGGCCATGATCAGCAGGCGCATCCCGGCGCTCGGGTATTTGGGCTCCTCGCCTTCGTGGAAGGTGGGCGTGGCGATCGGGGGCTCTTCGTGCTCGCCCTCTTCTTCCGCCGTGAAGGTCTCGTGCGCCGCAGGCGCGGGGGCGGGCCCGGCGGCCGGCGCGGCGGCGGCGCGCGCGGCGGCGATCTGGGCTTCTTTCTGGCGTACCCAGTTCATCCCTTCCTGCGCCTGGGTATTCTGGGGATTCAGGGCCAGGACCCGCTCCAGGCAGGTTTTCATCATGGGCAAGTTATTGGCGACGCCACTCAGCCAGAGCCAGGCCTCTTCGTGCTGGGGCTCCAACTGGACGACGCGGCCCAGGTACTCCCGCGCGAGGTCTTTTTGCCCCGACGTGGCCGCCATCTTGCCTTTGGTGAGCAATTCTTCGGCTGTGGAAGGCATCCGCGACTCCTTGTTACCGGGCCGGTGCGGGGGCAGCCGGCCCGAGAGGATACGTTAATGAGGCTTAGACAGTTGTATCGGGAGAGCCGGGGCGGGGGCCGGGGCCTCGCGATCGCCGGCTATGGTGCGTCCTGCGATGCACCGCAGTATACACCATCAAATACGCTGCGTCAACGGGGGGGGCGCCGGCCGGGGGCCTAACCGCCCGGCTCCAGATCGGGGAGGCCCTCGGCTGGCGTTGCGGCCGCCATGCGCAGGGCGGCGACCAGCTCGGGTAACACAATGGCGTCACAGTCGGTGACCACGGCACTGCCCAGGCGCAGGCGGGCCGTGGAGGCGCCGGCCAGCAGCAAGGGCTCCAGCCAGCGCAGGCGGGGTTTATAGACCCGCAACTCGGCCCCGCAGATCTGCCCGCCCGCCTCCCGGGCCAGCCGGGGGACGTCGCGGACGCTATAGCGCACGACGTGCGTCGGGTCGCCATGGTGGTCGATGACGTGCCCGCGCAGCCGCTTCAGCACGAGCCGATTTTTGACGAGCAGCGGCCAATCGATCAGGTTGGCGGTGATCGGGAGATGCAGGAACAAACCCTCGACCCAGCCGCGGGCCGCCGGCTGCTCGCCGATATCCAGGGCTGCGAGCAGGCGGCGCAGCAACGCGACCCCAGCCGGGCGGGGAAAATGCTCGATCACATCGGCCACGACGATGGCATCGTACGCCGGGTGGGGCGGCCAGGTGGTCAGGTCCATTTCGGCAAAGTGCAGGCTGCCCCCTTTGCGCAGGGCCACCCCGCCATACGTCGCCTGCGCCCAGGCAATCGCCGCGCTTGACACATCCAGGCCGGTCACCTGCGCGCCCAGCATGGCCAGCAGCCAGGCCCCGGTCCCCAGGCCGCAGCCGGCATCCAGGATGCGCATGCCCGGTTGGACGAGGAGCATGCGGGCCGCCCGCCGGTACGCTTTCAAGGCGGGGGATCGCAAGTCGAAGGGCGCTTGCAGCGCCTGGCCCATCAAGCGACTGCGGAAGTACTCCGTGGAGTATTCGGTCTCCATCGGCCCTAAATCAGGGCCAGGTTGCGCAGGATCAGCGACCCCCCGGCGGCCAGGTGCTTGCGCACATAATAGACATGTTGCAGATGCGGCGAGAAGACGACCTGCACCGGGTCGCCGACGGCGAGGGCCTGATAGATCGCCTTATCGATCCGCAGATTGACCTCGCCGGGGGCGAGCCGCGACGCGCGCGGCACGACCAGCGGGGTATCCGGCGGGGCCGCGCGGGGGGCGGCCGCGGCGACATCCGGCAATTGGGTTCCGAAGGCGGCCCCGGAGCCCTGGACAAAGCCGCGCGTCTGGGGGGCGCGCCCGGCCGGGGTGCCGGGCCCCGCGCCCGTCGCGACCGTCATCGCTGGCTGCGCCGCGCCGTCTGGCGCGGCCAGGTCGCCCGGGGCCGCCGGCGGGCCGACCACGATCCAGAACCCGCCGCTGCGCCCGCGGCCCGTATGCCGCTGCGTGATGGCCCCGTCGAGCGTCGTCGGGCGCGCCCCGATGTCGAGGATGGCGATCCGCGTCGCGTTGAGAAAATAGAGCGTAATCGCGCCGAGCACCAGCGCGGCCAGGCCGCACGGGCCGCTGCTGACCAGCGATCCCTGGAAGGCCCCCGTGGTATCGGTCAGGCTATCGATCGTGAGGCGCAGGCTGGTATAGGCCAGCAGGCCGAACACGAGGACCAGCACGAGGGCCGCGGCCAGCGTCGTCAGGATGGCGGGCAGATAGCGAAACGGCACGGACTCCGTGTCGGATGCCACCGTTTCCGGCCGCGCCGGGGGGCGGCGCGGCGGAGTCGAGGAGTCGAGCTGCGTATTTCTCACGCCTCATTTCCCGAGTCGGCGCGGGTGGCCGATTCCTGATCGCGGATATCGTGGCTACTGTCCGGGCCACCCGCGCTGGCGTGATCCCGGCCGCCCGTGAACGGGCCGCGTACAAAGCGGGCCAGTAACACCTCGTCTTCATACCCCTGCTCGGTCTTGATATATTGGCGGCGCCGCCCCTCCTCCTGGAAGCCGTACTTGTGGTAGAGGTTGAGGGCCCGCCGGTTCGACGAGCGCGCGCTGAGGGTGATCTTTTCGATGTCGCCCTGCGCCCCCGCCCAATCGAGCGCGTACTCCAGCAGGGCCGAGCCGAGCCCCAGTTCCCGGTAGGCCGCGCGCAGCCACATGCCCAGTTCCGCCGTATGGCGCACAAATTCCGGGCGGCCGCGCACCAGGGAAAGGCTCCCGGCTGCCTCCAACTCCTGGCAGGTTTCGGTATTTTCGAGCAGCACGGCGACCACGAGCATGTCCAGGCCGTCGAGCGCAAACCGGACCCAACGCTGTTCGAGCTCGGGGGTAATCTCCCAGGCGCGGCGCAGCAGGAAGCGGCCCTCATTGGCCACCTCATTCAGCGCACCCAGCAGGACATGCGCATCCTCCGCGTGCGCCGGGCGTAGCAAGACCGAGCGGCCATCGCGCAAATGGAGCAGGCGCTCGGGCGGCGGCGCCGGTGGCGGCTCGGATTCCAGCGCTAAGAAATCATCATTCATGGTGCAATTATAGGCCTAGCTTCGGGCAGCGTCAAGGACCGCGGGGGCCGCCTTGACACCCGCGCGCGCGCGCCCCTATAATAGGCCCATGCGGCATCGTACGTCCCGGCCCCTGGCATCCGTCTGCACTCTGCTGCTGGTTGTTCCCTGGTTGGTCGCCGCGTGTGAGACCCCCGGTCCGGCGCCCGGCCCCCCCCCGACCGCGACCCTCCCGCCCGGCCCCCGGCCCAGCCCCTCCGCCGGCCAGCGGCCGCCCACGCCGACGACCCCGCCCCAGGTGCCCCGCGGCGGCACGCTGACCATCCGCATCGCGCACGACGTGACGACGCTCGACCCCTTTTTCGTGGAAAAAGGCCCGGACACCCGCGACGAGGCCGCCGCCCAGGTCACCGGCTTGATCTTCAGCGGGCTGACGCGGATCGACGATCAGCTGCGCCCGGAGCCCGACCTGGCGCAGAGTTGGGATGTGGCGCCGGATGGGCTCAGCCTGGTCTTTCACCTGCGGCCCAATGTATATTGGCACGATGGGGCGCCGCTGACCTCCGACGACGTGATCTGGACCTATAATACCTGGCTCAATCTCACCGGCACGACGGCGCTCCAGTATCACTTGCGCGACGCGGTGCTGCAAATCGGCACGGCGTCGCCGCCGACCTCCACGGTGCGCTTCTTCCTCAAAAAACCCTATGCCCCCCTGTTGACCGACCTGGCCGCGCCGATCCTACCCAAGCACCTGCTCAAGGATGTGCCCCTCGCCGACCTCGCGACCAACAGCTTCAATTTCAAGCCGGTCGGGACGGGGCCGTTCCAGTTCAGCGATCACAAGGAGGGCGAAAACGTCATCCTGACGGCGAACCCGACGTATTACGGCGGCGCGCCTTATCTCAGCCGGGTCGCTTTCCTGGTCGCCCCCGACCCCCAGGTCGCGGTGAATGCGCTCAGCAAAGGGGATCTCGCCCTGGCCGAAGTGCCGCAAGTGGCCTGGGAAGACTACGCCCGCCGGCCGGGCATCCAGGGGATCTTTACCCTCGGGCAATGGGCCGACCTGGGCTATTACTTTATCGCCTTCAACAGCCGCGCCGGCCATGCCCTGAGCGATAAGCGGCTGCGCCAGGCCTGGGCCCTGGCCCTGAACAAAGACGCCCTGGTGCGCACGGCCACCCGCGATGGGGGATTGCCTATCTGGGGCGATATCAACCCGGCGTCCTGGGCGTATGCCCCCGATACACCCCGGCTCGACAACAATGCCGCCCGCGCCCGCCAGCTCCTGGCCGAGGCCGGCTGGACCGACAGCAACAATGACGGCATCGTCGACCAGAACGGCACGCCGCTGAAGATCACCCTCTACGTGCGGGCTGACGATCCCGCGCGGCGCCGGGCGGCGGAAGCCATGGGCCCGCCGCTGGCCGCCGTCGGCATCAGCACGACCGTCGCCCTGGTCGACTTCGACTCGGTGATCCAGGCCAAGATCGACCCCTTCCACGATCCACCCTTTGATTTCCACGCCATGGTCATGGGCTGGGACAGCCAGTTCAGCGACCCCGACGATTATCCGCTCTTCCATTCCAGCCAGATCCGCAGCCGCAGCAATCCCAACGGGCTGAACTATGTGGGTTACCAGTCGCCGCAATATGATGATCTCAGCTACAAAGCGCGGGGGGAGTATGATTTCGTCAAGCGGGCCGCCCTGGAAGCCCAGATCCAGCAATTACTGGCCCAGGACCTGCCCTATTATCCTTTATGGTCCGACCAGCATTACATGATCCTGAGCCGGCGCTTTCAGGGGCCGATCAACCTGGCCTCGCCGCGCTATCTGTGGAATGTGGAGCAGTGGTGGATGACGCCGGGACCGTGAACGGGCCTCAATGTAGCAGGTTGGGGCGGGCGCCGGCGCGATTTTGCAGCAGCTTCGTGCTCTTGGGCCCGGGCGGCGGCCGGCGCGCCTGGAGCTCCATCTCGGCGGACAGCTCTTCGTGCTCGGCCACGCGCTGGAGCATGGCCACCGTGCGCGCCAGCTCTTCCGGGCTGAGGGTGGCGGCCTGGAAGCGCACGGCATCCCCGCCCAGCAGCGCCAGGAAATCGCCTTCCCCGAGCAAGCCTTCTGCGCCGCTCCCCTGGATGCGCGCGACCTGGCGCGCCTGATTCGCATCCTTGCAGCGCCCGATCAGCCGGGCGCCCCAGGTCAGCTGCTCGATGAGGGGGGTGCCCTGGCTGGCGGCCACCAGGTGGACGCCGAGCTCGCGTCCTTCGCGGGCCAGCCGGTCCAGGAGATCGAGCGATTCGGCCGCTCGCGCGCCGGCCGCGATTTCCTCCAGCCCATCGATCAGGACGACCAGCGCCGCCCCCTCGATCGACTCCCCCGTGGCCTGCAGCTCTACGCGCTCGTTCAGCAGGCGGCTCACCCAGCGCAGGCGGATATGGGCTTCCTGGGGCTCGCGGACGGGCTCGGTCACCAGGTGCGGCAAGGCCGCCACGCCGAGCCAGGGGCTGATCGTCCGGCGGCCCCGGCGGCCCGGCCCGCTCAAGTCGATCAGGAGGAGCCGCAAGGTGTCGGGGCTATTGTGCAGCGCCATCGAGACGGCCATCGTCTGGAGCAAGCCCGATTTGCCCGCGCCGGGGGCGCCGCTGATCAACGTGGGACAGACCTCGGGCGCGTCGAGGCGCAGCAGCAGGGGCGTGCCGACCGTATCCAGACCCAGCGTCGCGGTACAGGGAGGGACGACCTGGGCCACTTTCTTGGCGAGCGGCAGCAAGCGCACCGGCACCGGATCGGGCCGCGGCACTTCGAGGACGAGCTCCCCGGTTTCTGGATCGGGGGCCAGGCGCACTGCGGGGACTTCCAGGTGCTCAGCGATCGCGGGCAGCAGCGGCGCAATGCGCGACGGCCGCACGGTGGGCGGCAGTTGCAGTTGGAAATGGATCAGGCGGGCCGACAACGAGCCGCCCGCGACCCGGCCATGGATCTCGTGCTGGTGCAGAACGTACTCTATAGCATTGGCGTGGTGGTCTAACAAGTCGCGCATCGGACCCCAGGAGCAGGTACTCAGGTGTTAAGGATAGAGACACGGGCGCCAATTCCCGTGCCGGATTCGGCGGTTAGCTCTGCTTGATGACGACAATCACCCGGCCCTGGACTTTCACCCGGTCGCGATCCGATCCCCAGGAGCGCCCAAAGGGGTACAGCCGGATCGGCTCCCGATCGGCCGTCGCCGACTGCAAGAAGATATGGTCGCGCTTGCGATAAAAGCGCTTCAGGGTGACGTAGCCTTCGGGGTCGACGGAGTCGGCCAGGCGGGCGACCACGAAGTCGCCGTTCTCGGCACAATCGTCCGGCTTGACGACCACCAGGTCGCCCGGGTGAATCCCGACATGGGTCATCGAGGTGCCCCGCACGCGCAGGGCATAGGTCCCGCTGCCGCGGGCGACCAGGGCGCGATCGACTTCGACGCCGTATTCGTACTCCCCGTAGTCGTGTAGCGCGATCGTCGCGTCATATTGGCCGGCCGCGATCTCGCCCACCACCGGCACGGCGACCGTCGGGCGCCGGGGCGCCTGGGGCGCGCGGCCGTCGACCACATAGACCCGCCCATTCGCCGCGTTGCGGCGCGGGCCCCCGGCATCCGCCGGCGCCGTGCCCAGCACCCGGAGGGCATCCGGCATACTGGGGGCGGCGCGCAAGGTCACACCGGCACCGCCGGGCGCGCGCTCAAAGGCGCCCCAGGTCGGGGCCGCGCCCGGCGCGAGCGGATCGGCTGGGCCGCGCGGCGCCATCCAGCGAGGATCAGGCATCACAGCACCCCCTTCCGGCGGGATCAGGCCACGGTCCGCAGGACGCCGACGACGCGGCCCTTGATATCCAGGTTCTCGGCGTTGGTGTAAATCGGGGCCATGGTCTCGTTCGCCGGCTGCAACCGCACCCGCCCGCCCTCGGGATAATATTTCTTGAGCGTGGCCTCCTGCTCGCCGCGCAGCCAGGCCACCACCGTCTGCCCCACCTCGGCCGTTTCCTGGGCCAGGACGATCACGATGTCGCCGTCGTTGATCAGGGCGTCGATCATCGATTGGCCCTTCACCCGCAGGGCATAGAGGTTCTCCGGATGCGCGGCGTGGCGGCCGAGCAACGCCTCGGACAGGTCCAGGCTGTCGGCCTCGCCCGCTCCCCGGATGTCGTCGAGCACGGGGATGGGCGACCCCGCCGCGATCGGGGTGGGCGCCACCGGGATGCGGAAGAGGTTGCCGTGCTTGCCGCGCTGGCCATTGCCGTTCTCGACTAGCTCGATGGCCCGGGAAATTCCCCGGCCGCGGCGAATATAGCCTCGGTCTTCCAACGCCTTGAGATTATAATCGACCACCGAGGTCGAGGAAACCCGCGGCTGGAGGCCTTCCTGAATATCGCGGACGCTGGGCGGGAAGCCCCGTTCGTCGATGAATTTGCGAATATAGTCCAGGATCTTGGCCTGGCGATCCGAAAGCGTTGTTTTGCTCATAGGTCTCCCCTGTGGTCTGTCGGCATAGAGCGGCAAGCCCATCCCACTGGGAAACACAGAACCAACCCGCATCTGTCACGCGGGCTGGCTGCGTCCCTCTCACTTATTGCCGCCCTCAAACGTAGCGTGGCATTCCTCAGCAGGGCGGCAACCCATACTCCTGGGGTATAAGGCTACTACGCTCATCATAGCACAGAACAACCGTTCGTGTCAATAGTTTTGCCCTCGAAAAGCGAACAAAGATGCTAAACGAGGGGTTGGGGGTTAGGAGTTGAGGGTGGAGCGTACGGCGCGGCGGGGCCGTTGCGGAATTGGGCTAAAAGGGGTAGAATGATGGGGAAGGCAACCTAGGGCCGCTCGGCGCGGCCGTTGGCGCCCGGCGCCCACCCGCAGGACCTACGCAAGGAGCACGTCGATGGACCCACAACTGGTCAAATTTCTCCAAGATCTCCACATGATGGATATTTTCCTGTTCGGGGTCATCATTGCCTTCGCGTTCCTCGGCTTCACTAAAGGCATGGTCAAGCTGTTCATTATCCTGAGCGCCATCTGGGTGGGCTTTGTCGTGGCTTCCATTTACTACGTGGCCGCTTCCCGTCTCGTCACGAGCGTATTCAACATCTCCAGCAGCAGCATTGCCGACATCCTCGCCTTCTTTTTGATCAATGTCGTCGTCGCGGTGCTGCTCATCGTCGTCTTGTACCAGTTCTTTGGCCATCTGGAGATCCAGGGCCGCGCCGGGGCCTGTATTGACCGGCCGATCGGCATGCTGCTCGGCTTCCTGACCGGCATCCTGATCACCGCGCTTCTCGTAATCTTGATTGAAGTGCCCTACAATATCAATACTGCCGTGCATTTCGCGGGCACGCAAGCCCCCTATTTGCTGATCTTCAACCAATGGTACGAGTCCTCGGTCCTGGGACCGACGTTGAAAAGTGGCCTGCCCATCCTGCTGGCCAGCATTTCGCCCCTCGTCGGCGGCCACCTCCCAGCCTTGCTGACCAAAGGGGATCGCAGCGACCTGCTTCCGCTATGGATGGCCTGGGTGCGCCTCTACTTCGGTTAGCGGTGCCCGGGCCGGCCTCGGTCCCCTGCCGCTCATTTTGGTGGGCGCGCCCGCGTTTGGCGGGGGCGCCTTTTTCCTGGTATAGGTACGCGATAGGCGAGAACTACCCGATAACTACCCGATAACTACCCGATAACTACCCGATAAGGAAGCAGATTTGTGAACCCCAAGACGTTGACCATCCTCGAATTGCCCAAGGTCCTGGCGCGCCTGGCGAGCTATACGGCCTTCAGCGCCGGCCACGCGGCGGCCGCGGCGCTGACGCCGTCGACCGATCTGGCGGAAGTGCAGCGGCGTCAGCAGCGCACCAGCGAGGCCGTGCGCCTGCTCGGCTTGCGCCCCGAGATCGGCCTGGGCGGAGTCCATGATATTCGCGAATGGGTCAAACGGACGGAACTGGGCGCCGCCCTCGATCCGCCGGAATTTCTGTCGATTTTGAGCACGATCGAGGCGGCCCGCGAGCTACGGACGCTGATCTTGCGCACGGAGGAACAAAAAGGCGGCCTCCCCGCGCTGGCCGCCCTGGCCGGCACCATCACGCCGGTGCCCCGCCTGGAAGCGGAGATCCGCCGCACCTTCGATAAGGACGGTAATATCCCCGACTCGGCCAGCCCGGCGTTGGGCCGCATCCGCGCCCAGGTGCGCGTGGCCCACGACCGCCTGATGAGCAAGCTCCAGCAAATTCTGCAGTCCAGCGGCGCCAGCTTACAGGAGCCGATCATCAGCATGCGTAGCGATCGCTACGTCGTCCCGGTGAAAGCCGATCACCGCGGCCAGCTGAAGGGCATCGTCCATGACCAGTCGTCCAGCGGCGCCACCCTCTGGGTCGAGCCGCTGGCGGTGGTCGACCTGGCCAACGACTGGCGCAAGCTCCAGTTGGACGAGCAGGACGAGATCCACCGCATCCTGCGCGAGCTGGCCGGCCAGGTGGCGGCGGCCGCCGAGCCGCTGGCCACGACGGTCGCCGTGCTGGTGCAGATCGACCTCGCACTGGCCTGCGGCAAATACAGCGACGCGATCAGCGGCGTCGAGCCGGGCCTGGGCGTGCCGGCCGCGGCCACGGCTCAGGCGGGCGCCGGTCGCAAGCGGGACCGCGACTCCGCCGCCGCCCGGCCCCTCGCCGGCGCGGACGCCGCCCTGCACGGGGTGGTGCTGCGCAACGCCCGCCACCCCCTGCTCACCGGCCACGTCGTGCCGATCAGCGTCGAGCTCGGTGAGCGCTTCC
>DATGEF010000050.1:0-7762 GCA_035310405.1 Chloroflexia bacterium
GGTGTGGTATAGTTGTGGGCATAGTGAGGCTCCTTTGGGTAATAGGATGGGTAACGCTACCCCTATTGTGCCAAAAGAGCCTCATTTTGTCAGCCTCCGCTTAGGTTGATAGGCATGGGGCGAGGCATGCCTCGCCCCTACACACGGCACTCGGCCAGCCCCATCAGCAGTACCCTCCCATATAGCCCATCCAGGCTACGCCTTTTGCGGGAGCCCTAATCCGCCCCCGGCCCGATGCATTGCCGCCGCCGTGGCGCTATAATAATTATAGTGCCATCCAAGCGGGATGGCGCACAGCGGAGGCCTCGGCAGCCGCGGGAAAGGGGTACACATGATGGACCTGATGTTTTTGCTGGCCGCGGTGCTTACCGTCGTCATGTTGGACGTGCTCGCCTGGCTGGCGGGCTTCGATAGCCGCGAAGATTTTGTCGACCCGGCCTGGATGGGCAGCGGCGCGCTCCACTGACGGCCCCCGGTCTTTACGATAAGACCGCCAGGGGCAGGCTGAGCACGACGCGGGTGTAGCGATCGGGGACGCTGGACACCGCCAGCGTGCCGCCGACGACCGCCAGCAGCGTGCTGTGCAGGGCCAGGCCCTGGCCGCTGCCGCCCGGCGCCCCCGGCGCGGTACCCAACCCCACCCCATCATCCTCGACCGTGATCTCCAGCGCCTCGTGCAACGCGACTCCGATCTGGAGGTGCAAGGCGCGCCCCCCTTCCCCGGCGCGGCCATAGCGGGCGGCGTTGCGGATCGCTTCGCGGGCCGCGTAGAAGAGCACCTCGGCCGTCAGCGGCGGGATCTGCGCGGCAGCCTGCGCGGCGGCCGGGTCGACCCGCCAGCAGACGCCGTCGAAGGCGCCCGCCCATTCGTCCTCGACCACCTGGCGCAACGCGGCGACCAACCCCAGACGGCTGACGGCCGGCGCGGGCGGAGGCAGCTCGTGCAGCAGGTCCGAGATGCGGCGGTGCGCATCGGCCAGCAGGGCGAGCTCCTCGGCCGCGCCCGTGGCCCCGCCGCTCAGGGTCAGCATCGCGGTATGCAGTAGGGGCAGCACGTCGTCGTGCAGCACGCGGCGCGCGCGCCGATCCAGCACGCCGCTGTCGGCCAGCCGCTGGCGCTGCAGGGCCATCAGGCGGCCGGCCAGCGCCGCGCTGGCCTGCGTATCGATCAGCCGCTCGCCGCTGGCGCGGGCGATCTCGATCTCCTCCTGGGAATAGAGCCCGCCGTCCCGCTTCTCGCCGAGGAGCAGGACGCCGATCAGCCCCCGCTCGCTCCAGAGCGGCACGGCCCAGCAGGCGCCCCCGGCCCGCGCCGGGTCGACCGGCAGGAGCAGCGGCCCATGGGAGCGCAGGCCGGCCGGCAGATCGGGTACAGCGGGCAGCGTCGCGGCCGCCGCGGCCGGGTAGGCCAGGGGCGGGCCGACCAACGGGGCGAGGGGCCCCAGGGCCAGCAGGTAGGCGGTCCGCGCGCCCAGCAGATCGGCACAGAGGGCCTGGAAGGGCCGGCTAGCGTCGATCGGGGCCGGCGGGGCTGCGGGCGCCAGCAGGTCCTCATAGAGGCGCTGGCTGGCCACGAAGGGGCGCAGCAGGTCCATATAGCGGTCGCGCTCGGCGTAGGAGCGCCAGCTGAACAGGGCGTAGAAGCCGGTCATCAAGAGCGTGGCCAGCAGCAAGGCGGTGGTCGGCTGGAAGCCCCGGATCAGGCCGGCCGCCCCGGCGGCGCTGTACCCGGCCGCCAGCAGGATGGCGCTGCGCCAGTGCCGCGCGAGGCCGCGGCGGGGCAGCGTCTTGCCGGTAAAGATCTCATACGAGACGATCGCCTGGCCCAGCAGGATCGCCACGAGCCCGATCAGGGACTCGATGGCCAGATCGAAGCCGGCGATGAGGCGGGTCATGTCGCCATAGGTCAGGAAGAGGGGGCCGGCGCCGATGTCGAGGACGATCGTCGCGAAGGCCACGGCGACGAGCAGGATCACCACCAGCAGGACCGCGGCGGTGCCGGCCATCCAGGGCCGGGCGCGCCGCCGGGCCAGGTCGCCCATCACCCGGGCGGCCGGGCCGGGGTGGCGCAGGGCGTCGAGCGAGAGGCCGAGACAGAGCACGCTATAAACCGCATAGAGCCCGGCCAGGATCGGCAGCCCCTGGATCGACGGCAGGGCCGCCGGGGCGAGCCGCGCCAGGTCGGTATAGGCCGGCAGCCGGGTCGCGACGAAGAACAGCACCGCGCCGGCCAGCAGGATCGTCAGCGCCCACGGCACGCGATGCCAGCGCCGCAGGCGCCCGCGGGGGTCGTCCCAGAAACCGCTGTACCAGAGCATCACCGTGTACCAGGCCAGCGGCAGCACGACGACCGGGAGCCAGCCGAGGTACCACCAGACGTTCAGCCGCCAGTTGACGCTGTTGAGCCCATAGCCCAGGATCGCCGAATGGCTGACGAAAAACCCGGCCCCGAGCAGCAAGCCCCCGCCGGCCAGCCAGACCCCCCAGGTGCGGCGCTCGGCGTTCAGCAGGACCGTCAGCCCCAGCCAGAGCAGCAGGATCGTGTTGAACAGCGAGACGGCCAGGATGGCGGAGTCAAAGACGAAGTGGCCGGTCACCGGTCCTCCCAGGGCACCCAGGTCCCCCGCTCGTCGAGCACGCGCGGCGTGCCGTCGCCGTCCCAGGTGATCAGGCGGCCGGTGCGGACGATGATCGTCGCGCGGGTGCGGGCCACCTTCTCGTCGGTGGTGCTGTCGCCCAGGCCCCAGGCATTATAGATCTGGCCATTGGTCCGGCTGATCGTCCGTTTGTCGCGGAAGCCCATGCGCGCGGCGATCTGCTCGTTGGTCAGGCCCTGGGCCAGCAGCCGCGCCACCTCCTGCTCGTTGGGCTCCAGCAGGGCCATGGGCGCCTGGGCATCTTTGTGCCGCACCTCCTGCACGCGCGACTCGATCTCCGGATCAATGTAGCTGTGGCCGTCGATCGCCTGGCGCAGCAGCGGCACGATCATCGCGGGCAGCAGATAATTCGACTTGCGGACATAGGCATAATGGCTCAGGATGCCGGAGCGGCGAAAGTCGCGATAATACGAATCGTCGTCCTGGATCGAATAGAACACCACGGGCAGCCGGGGGAACTCGCGCCGGATGGCCACCGCCGCCGTGATGCCGTTCAGGGCCCCCGCCAGCTGCACATCCATGAGCACCGCATCGGGCCGCTCGGCCAGGCAGGCGGCGAGCGCCGCCTCGCCGCCGGCGCAATCGTGCGTCACGCGGACGGCGCCGGTGCCCTCCAGCCCGGCTTTGAGCGCGGGCCGCAGGCGCTCGTTGTCTTCGACTAAGAGTAAGTGGATCATAGGTCTATTGTGCGCCTTCCCGACCGGAAGTCAAGCACTCAGGTGCGGGGCCGGCCGGCCTCAAGGCGTCGCGGGCGCCGCGCCCGCGCCCGTAGAATCGAGAAGAACGTGTAGCGGCGGGGCTTGCCCCGCCTGGTGGGCGACCTCGCCCGCTCCCCCTAGGGCGGTTCAGGAGCGGACCGATCGTGTAGGCAACAGGGCGTCGGTGATGGGCCACCGCGCCTGAAACGGCTGTGGGAGAGGGCTCGGCCCTCGACGCTCTGGCCGCGCGGGTGGGCCGCCATCCCGCGCCAGATCGTGAGGCAAGTATTTCGAGGGCCGAGCCTTCTCCCATCCGCGCGAACTTAAGACCGGGCTCGGCTCCTGGCGCGCTAGTCGAGGTAGGGGCGGGTCTCAGACGCGCCTGTTGACGGACCCGCCTGCCCCTCGGCACCGACCCGCATGCTGCCCACCAAGCGGGTCTGAGACCCGCTCCTACCCCAGCCGAGTCGCCCTCTGCAGCTTAAGTTCGCGCGGATGGAGCCCTCTCCCACAGCCCGTATGGCGGCTCATCCACCCCTGCCACCACCATGGCGCGGATCGCGTGAGTTAGACTCTTTGACCCGCCGGTCTGCCCTGACCGGTCAAAAAGATACCAACCGGGAGCGACACTACATTATACACGGAGGTGCGGAGCATGAGGGCGACCATCATCCTGCCGGCGGTGCCGGTGGCCTGTAGGGCGGCGGTCCTTGCCGCGCTCTACCCGGTGCTGCTGCTCGGGCTGACGGCTCAGCAGGTGCTGTGGCCTGTGCGGTCTGGACCGCTGGCCCTCGGCGAAGTCTTCGCGCCTTACTTGTTTGTGCCCCTGCTGGTGCTCGTGCCGCTGGCGGTTTGGCGCGGGATGGGCGGGTTGCGCATCCTGCTGGCCGTCTGCGTGGGCGTGTTCCTGCTGCGCTTCCCGCCCCACCTGGGCAGCGCGCCCCCCTTGGCCACATCCGCCGCGCCGCAGTTCACCGCGCTGGCCTGGAATGTGCGGCTGGGCGGCGAATGGGCGCAGATCCGCCCGGTGCTCGCGACCACGCCCGCCGGGATCGTCGCGCTCGAAGAGTCGGATGGCCAGGGGCTCCACGGCGATCTGCAGCTGGCCCGCCGCTACCCCACGGTCCTGGTCCAGCGGGCACAGGGCGCGGATGGCCTCACGTTGTTGAGCCAGTATCCGCTGCGGGACCATGGTACGTTGCGCGGCCCAGCGGACCCGGTGCCCCGGGCGATCTGGGCGCAGCTGGACATCGGCACCGCTCAGCCCCTGCTGGTCGTCGTCGTCCATCCGGTGCCGCCGCTTACGTTCGCCGGCAAGCATCCGTGGCAGGCGGCCTACGACCCGACGATCCGTGATGCGACGCTGGCCACCATCCGAGGCTTCGTCGCGCCGGCGCTCCGCCGCGGCCAGCCGGTGCTGGTGCTCGGGGATTGCAACCTGACCGAGCGCGAGCCGGCGTATACCGATCTGACCCAGGGGCTCCAGGATGCCGACCGCCTGGCCGGCGGCGATCTGGGCCTGACCTGGCGCCCCAAACCGCTGATACGCCAGCCCCTGGCCCTGCTACGCATCGACTACCTCTTCAGCAGCCCGACCCTGGTGCCGCTGCAAGTCAGCACAGACTGCACCCCGCGCGGCAGCGATCACTGCGCGGTCACCGGCCGCTTCGCGCTGCGGGCGACGTGAGGCCGGCCCAGCAACCGCTCCGGGTGACAGAGGCCAGCCTCGTGTTGGGCATCCTGTTCTGGATCAGCCAATGCACCGATTATTCCTGGGCCGGGACCTGGCCGAACATTCTATTCCCGCCCGTTGTGGCCTACGCGGGTTGGATCGCCTTTCGGGCAGCGAAAGACGCCCCGACAGACCGTGAGCGCCGCATCAAGCGGCTGCTCAGCTTACCTGCATTGCTCGGCGGCACCATCTGGGTAGGTATCATCCTGGTCCTGGCGGGTACGATGCTGGGCCTGATCCCGCTGTCCCAAGTGCTGGCTGAGACCCGCATCCAGGAAGCAATATCGCCGGACGCTACACGGGTCGCCGATGTGTATTTCCGGCCCGTGGGCGCGGTGGGCAACGGCAGCGGGTATGTGCTCATCCGGGTCAAGCACCGCCTATTCCCGTTCGTCGAGCGGGAGGTGTGGGTCGGGAGCACGTTTATGGGTGATTCCAGGCCGATGACCTATCTTTCCTGGGCAGATAACGATACACTTTACATCCCCGAATATGCCCAGCTCGGCCAACCAAAATATGATGACCATATCAAAGTCGGCCTGGTCAGTTTCCAGGTGCCACCCCTCTTCACGTTTCCTGCCGTGCTTATCGCCATTCCCGTCGGCCTCTATATGCTGTTCGGGTTCCTGTTGTGGCACAAGTTGCGGATGGGGGATTTGTGATTTTGGATTTTGGATTGGGAGACGAGGAACCAGTGGCTGGTGCCCGGTGACCACTTGTCCACCAATTCAAAACTCAAAACTCAAAACTCAAAACTCAAAACTCAAAACTCGTCCCAACCCCCAACCCCCGACCCCCGACCCCTCGTCACCGCCTACCGCGCATACAGCCAGCGATAGATCGCGTAGTTGGTGTAGACGATCTGGACATAGTCGCGCGTCTCGGCATAGTCGATGTTGTCGACGAAAAGGTCGGGGTCGCCGGCCACCCGGCCGCCGGCCCAGGCGGGGACATTGCCCGGGCCGGCGTTGTAGCCGGCGAGGGCATAGAGGATGTTGCGATCGAACTGCGCCAGGGTCTGGTTCAGGTAGTAGCCGCCAAAGGCGAGGCTGACGGCCGGCCGGTAGAGTTGGCCCTGGTCGAAGGGGGCCACATGCAGGGCGGCCGCGATCCCGGTCGCCGTATCCGGGATCACCTGGGTCAGGCCCCGGGCAGAAGAGCTCGAAAGGGCGCGCGGATCATAGGCGCTTTCCTGGCGGACGAGGGCCAGCAACAGCCAGGGGTCCACCTGCTGCGCCTGGGGGTCGGTCGCCAGCAGGTGGGGCCAGACAGCGGGGTAGAGCATCTCCTGGGCGGCGCGGGGCAGATCGGCGAGGCCGGCGGGCCGGCCGGCGGCCTGGGCCGTGCGTTGCAGGCTGCGCGTCACGGAGGCGGCGAGCCAGGGCGCGTCCGCCTGGCGGGCGGCGAGCGCCAGGGCAGCCAGGGCCGTGCCGTCGCCTTCGTGCTCCAGGGTCGCCGCCAGGTCGGCGAAGGCCAGGCCCGCCTCGGGCCAGAGGGCCACATGGGCCAGGGCCAGGGCGCGGGTATAGGCCGGATCGCCAGCCAGGCGGGTGGGGACGCTCTGGGGATCGGCGATCGCCGGGGCCGAGGGGCTCCAGGCGGCCGCCCAGCGCAGCAGGCGCAAGTCATCCTCCGCCTGGCGGGCCCCGGCGGGCGCGGCCAGGGCCAGCAAGCGAGCCCGATCGGGCGCCGATAGGCCGGTATCGCGCGGCACCAAGGTCGCGGCGGACAGGTGATCGGCCGAGCGCTGGCCCCAGAAGGTGAAATAGGGGGCCCCCTGCCGCCAGGTCGCCGCCGCGTCGGCCGCCTGCCCCTGCTGCTGGAGGGCCCAGCCCCGCCAGAACAGAGCGCGGGCCCGCAGGTCGTCGCCAGCCCCGGGGGCGTCCGCCGCCGATCGCCAGCGGTCGGCGGCGGACGCCAGGTCCCCCTGGCGGCGCAGGATCAGCCCGGCCTGATCGTGGGCCGCGGCCGCCGCCGGGTTGCGGGCATAGCTCCCGACCAGCTGGTCGTAGACGCCCAGCGCCCCCGCGCCATCGCCGCTCGCGGCGAGGACATTGCCCCAATGCAGCAAGGCCTCGGGCAGGCGCGCGTCCGCGGTGTAGACGGCGGTAAAGCCCTGATACCAGGCCGCGGCTTGCGTGGGATTGCCGGCGGCCTCATAGGCGCGGGCCGTGTACCAGGCGGCATCGGCCCGCCCGGGGCCGGGCGCCTGGAGGGTCCGGAAGCTCTCACAATACCCGATCGCCTCCTGGTATTGGCCGGCGGCATAGGCGATGCGGCACGCCGTGTCGTAGCCCAGGTGGCCCGTGCTGAAGACGGCTGGATCGGCGGCGAGCAGCTGCTGGAGGCCCTGGTAAGCCGCGGGCGTATCGGGCAGCGTCGTCGCCAACTGGAGCAAGCGGCGCTCGCCGGCGTCGGTCGCGTGGGCGGCGAGGAGCGCGGTCGCCGCCTTCAGCAGCATCGTGGCCCGATAGTCCGGCACCTGGGACTGCTGGGCGATCGCCGCGTACCAGCTGGCCGCCTTGTCCGGCGCGCCGGATTGCAGCTCCAGGGCGGCCAGCCGTTCCCAGGCGGCCAGGCGGTCGAGGCGCGTCGTGGGCTCGGCCAGGACCTGATTCAACAGCGCCCGCTCCCGATCCCGATCGTCCAGGGCCCGGGCCGCATCGGCGGCGAGC
>DATGEF010000051.1:0-6926 GCA_035310405.1 Chloroflexia bacterium
GGCTGGCCCGCTTTCGGCGCTTGGCGCGGGATTATGAACGCTTGCCGGAGACATTGGTCGGGTTGCATTTCTTGGCCTTTGCGATACTTATGCTCAGCCGTGTGGTACAATTGATCACCTGAAGTTCATAACACTCTCTAGTCACTTTACCAGAGATGGGGCGTCTCCGTCAGCCCCTCGGCTATTCGGCGATCCAGAGGTCGGGGAGCAGGGCGAGCAGCGCGGCGGCCTGCGGGGAAGTGAGCGCGGGCGCGAACAGCCAGCCCTGCCCGTAGTCGCAGCCCAGTGCCTGCAGCAGATCCCGCTGCTCCGCCGTCTCCACGCCTTCGGCCACCGTATCCATCCCCAGGGAGCGCGCGAGCTGAATGATGGCGGTGATGATGGCCGCAGAGACCGGGCCGCTGCCCAACCGGCTCACGAACGCGCGGTCGATCTTGAGGGTATCCGCCGGAAAGCGGTACAGGTAGCTCAACGACGAGTAGCCCGTCCCGAAATCGTCAATGCTGAGGCGCACCCCCAGCGCCTTGAGCGCGTGTAGCGTGGCTTCGGCCTCCGCGGCGGGGGCCAGGGTATTTTCGACGATCTCGATCTTTAATTGTTGTGGAGCCAGGCCCGTCTCCCGCAGGGTCTGCGCGACTAACTCCGGCTGCGGCAGTTGGGTGGCCGAGAGGTTCACGCTGATGGTGAGCGGCGACCGGTGCGGCCATTGGGCCTGCCAGGTGGCCAGCTGGCGGCACGCCTCCCGTAAGACCCCGTAACTAATCGGACCGATCAGCCCGCTGGATTCGGCCAGCGGCAGAAACTCCCCCGGCGGCAACAGCCCCCGCTGGGGATGCTGCCAGCGCACCAGGGCCTCAAAGCCGGCGACCCGGCCACTGGTCAGGGCCACGATCGGCTGATAGTAGACCTGGAACTCCGCGCGGTCGACCGCCCGCCGCAGCTCAGTGGTGCGGGATCGCCGGCGCCACTCGGGCCGCCCGGTGGGGGGTTCCATAGCGCGCAGGGCCGCCCAGATCGTGCGCGTCCGTTCGCCGATCCAGTTGGTGAAGGTGGTTGCCCGGGCCATCGTGCGGTCCTCGGTCGCCGTAAACGGGGGAAACGGAAAGAGTAGGTGGTTCTGCATTAATTGCTCCAGGTATCTCGACTCCGCGACTGGTTCGCGCTCGGAACCGTATGGTGCCAGTATAGCAGCCGGACGGCCGGGATTGGACCCGTCGAAAGGGGGGGAGCAGGGAAGGGGAGCGCGGGGATAGCGGAGGGGGTGCGGCGGCGGGCAGGCCGCGCCGCGGCGGGCGATGAGTCACCAACCCCCGGCCGGCGTGGGCGCCGCTACGGCAGCCGCCCGATGGCCTGCAGATACAGGCGCCCCACCGCGCCCAGTCGCACAAAGCCGCCCGGGTGCCACTCGAAGCGGCAGTTCTCGAAATATTGCACCGTCACGGGATAATGCGGGTCGGGCTCTTCGCCGGTCAGCGGATAGCCGAAGCGGGCGACGTCGCCGTTGGCCTCGAAGAAGTCGCGAAAGCCGGAGACGATCGATTGCCCCGTCTCGGGGAAGTAGCGCGCGCCCCGCACCGGGGGCATAAAGCTATCCCAATCCCAGGGCGCGGGATCGACCTTAATCAGGCTGAGCTCGTCATGCCCGACGAGGTGCAGCCGGTCGTCGCCGATCAGCGGGTACTGGGTGCGCAGCCAGCGGACCAGCGCCACCGTGGCGGCCACCTGCTCGGCCGTTTTGGCCTGGTCGCGGAACGCCTCTAGCTCGATGCCCAGGCTATGATAGTTTTCGTTGCTCGTCCCCCAGACGGCGCGCAGGGCCGCGTTCGGCACGCGGTTTTCGGGCGCCACGGCCGTATGCCAGGCGGCGCTCGCCGGGTCGACCAGCTCGAAGATGGCGCCGTCGCGCCGGATATAGTAATGGCAGCTGACCGGGTGCTGCGGGTTCGGGGCGCACAGGTATTGGACATCCGTGGGATAGCTGCCCTCGGTGTTGTGGACCACGACGAAGCGCACCTGGCGGGTCACGCCGATGCTGTGCAGGTAGACGTCTGTCCAGAAGTTGACCGCCCGATACGTCGTGCGATCGATGGCCGGTCCCGGCCCGGCCGTCCCGGCCCCGGCCAGCTCCGGCGCCAGCTCCCGGCTCTGGCCGAAGTCCTGCACCAGCACCGCCTCCAGGGCGGGCGGCGCCGGGGCGGCCTCCGGCGCGGGATCGGCGGGCGGCGTGGGGGGCGAGGTGGGGCGGCCGGGCTTCTTGCCGGCGGCCGGCGGTTTCCTGGGGGTCATTGGGGTCCTCCTTGGGTGTCGATGCGTGGCGGTGGGGGCGGGCGGGTCTGCCCCAGGCCCATCGTCGTCTTATACCCGGTCCCGCACCAGAAGGAAAAGGCGGCCAGCAAATGTAACAGCCGGATCCAGTAGTTGTCGTGGTTCAAGACCGTGAACTGGCAGGTGCCGGTAAACCCGACCTGGGCCGCGCCCGGCTCGACCGGCACCAGCGCCGTCTCCAGCCGGTAACGGCTGACGCCCACGCACTCCTCGGCGAAGCGGCGCAGGTCCGGGCTGAGCTGGCTCTCGACCTGGGCATTCCAGCGGTCCAGATAGCCGCCAAACACGAGCGCCGGCAGGGGCAGCGGGACGTTGTGGCCGCCGGACCGGAACGTGGTCGGGCTGGCAAAGGTCAGCGTGATGCGGTTGCCGGGCGGCGGCCCACGAAACAGAAAGGATGCGGCCAGCTCCGCCGGATCGGCGGCCCCGGCCAGCGGATGCGCCGCGGCGTCCGTGGCCACGCCCTCGACTGCGAAGGCCTGCCCGCCGAGCTGCAGCCGGTCCGGCAGCCCCGGCAAGATCCGGTCGCGCAGCAGCTGGGAGAGGTGGGTGTCGGTGCTGGTCAGGCGCAGCGCACAGGGCTGGCCGGCGGGGACCTGCGCCTGGGCCGGCAGCCCGATCAGGTCCGAGACGGTGAAGCCCTTGGGCCGGTCTGCGTTATGGAGCTCATCGGCGAAGCCCTGGTCCACGGCGCCCAGCAACTCAAAGAAGCAGGCATGCGCCGCTCGACCCAGGTACGGCGGCAGGGGAGCGGTCTCGACCAGGCGCAGGCGGATGACGGCGGCGAGGAACATTTACGCCATCTCGTTCACGGTGAGCAGCACCCAGCCCAGCGGCGCGCCCGGCTGGGCATAATTCGCGCCGCCGAGGGTCAGGCGGCGTGTCTTGGGGTAGACGGCGCCCGGCCGGCGGTTCATGGTCGCGCCGAACTGGGCGCGGATCTCCGGGAAGGCTTCTTGCCCGGCCATGGCGGGGCCGAGCGTCTTGGCCAGCCAGCCGGTGCCCCAACTGATCTGCAACAGGCACTGCCCGGGCGCCAGGGCGTCCAGCCGCTGGAGCAGGTGGTCATAGAACGTGGCGACCTGCGGCAGCCCATATTGCCGGTAGAAGGCGATCTCCGGCGTGATCAGCGCGCGGGCGTGCGCGTTGCACAGCTGCGGGAAGGTCGCCAGCCACGCCGCATCGCGGATGAAGCCGAGCTGGGCGTGCAGCTCCGGGCGCAAGGGGTAGAGATCCAGCTGGAGCCGGCCCCGCACCTGGGCGCCGGCCGGCAGCACTTCGAGGGCCACGTAGAAGCCCGGCTTGAACAATAGGCGGTCCTGGCGGATCGAGTAGGTGCCGCTCACCGCCAGGGCGGGGCCGGCGGGGCCGGCGGCCGTGGTGGCCGGGCCGCTGTCGCCCACCAGCACGGTGCGCAGCAGGTCATGGTTGGGGTCGTGCCCGAACATCTCCTGCTCGATCTGGTCGTCGGCGGCCTTGGGATTGGGCCGGCCGCGGACCAGCACCTCGGGGGCGGCCAGCGGCTCCCGGCGGCCAGCGAACAACTGGGCGGCCAGGGCGGTGCGCAGGGCGCCTTTCAGCGAGGAGCCCGGGACGTAGGGCCGCTGGCGGTTGTCCTTGACCAGAGGCAGGATCTGGGGCGGTTCCAGGTCGGGCAATGGCGTGCCCACGCCGGGCGGCGGCTGCAAGCGGTAGCGCACGATGCTTTGCGCGCCGCGCAGGTCGTCGGCGATCAGCCAACCGGCGGCCAGGGCTTCGCTGGGCGTCATCCCCTGCGCGAGCCGCGCCAGCACCGCGCCGGCCGTCGGGCCGCTGGGGGCGACCGCCGGACTCTCCGGGCCGGCGGCCAGGCCGAGTCGTTTCAATTGCTCGGCGATGGTCGACTCAGCGGCCGCTGCCGGGGCGGGCGTGGGCGCCGGCGGGGCGGCCAGCGCCCCCTCATAGATGCGCTCGAAGGTGCGCTCGGGGTCGAGCACCACCACGTCTTTGCTGGTCGCGATGAAGTCCGTGTCTTTGCGCAAGGGGTCGCCGCCCGCGCCGATATGCAGCGGGGTCAGCACTTCGAGGGTGTACTCCCAGGTGCGCTTCAGCGGCTGGGGGCCGGGCGGGTCAGTGGGGGGCATCGGGCACCTCCTCGGGGGCGGCCGGCAGGGGCAGCGGCAGGGCAAAGCCGTAGCGGCGCAGACGGCCCGGGACCTCGCGCACGCCGGGGGGCCAGGTCTCGGGCGTCACGTCGACCATGTTGCCGAAGGGCCCGGCGCCCTGGAAAGGCAGCACCGATCCCTCGGTCAGCATCAGCACATCGCGCCGGCGCACGCCCAGGGCCCCGGGCGCCCCCACCCAGCCCCGCCGCGTCGTCAACCCGTAAGCGCCCGCCGCCAGCAGCCCGGCCTCCACGACTTCGGGGGCGGTCGGGTGGTAGAGCGACAGCGTCATCGCGGCGGGGGCGGGGCTGGTGGGCGGCGCCGGGAGGGGTACCGGCGCGTCGATCGCCAGCGTAAACTGGCCGTACCCGGAGCTGCGCTCGCCGCCGATGCCCTCCTCCGCCAGGTAGGCCAGCGCCGCGTGGATCGCCGGCTGCCAGGCCGGGTCGCGCCACTCCATCAGGAAATAAAGCCCGGCGCCCGGCGGGAAGGCCACCCAACCCGCCTGGTAGACCTGCGATTCGCTCGTGCGGCGATCGATGGTCACGCGCGGCGAATCGCCCTCCTGCCAGAGGCGGATCGCGCCCACGGGGTCCTCGGGGTCGCGGAACACGGCGAGCGCCTCCCGCTCGGCCGCCGTGACCCAGGCCTGCCGGCCCTGCAGCAGGTCTTCCCGGTCGAATGCGGGGGGCGCTACCCCGGCCGGGGCGCCGTAGAGGGCGCCCCAGCGCCCCCACGACAGGTAGGCGACCTTGCGCCAGTCTTTGCCGCCGCCGGCCGCGCCCGCCCCGCCGAGCGGCTGGAGCGGGCGGGGCAAGAGCCGCACCGCGCCCGCGAAAGGGAAGAGCGACGAGACCAGGAACGGCGGTTGCCGCGCTTCGCAGGCGTCCAGGAGCCGCGCCAGGCCGCGCTCGGCCGTGTCCCAGCCCGCCGTCGCCCGCAGGCCCTGGCAGAGGGCGCCAAAGAGCAGGTCGGACGCCGCCGTGACCGCGCTGGCTTCCACACCCACCCCGCGCACGCCGAAGTGGAAAGCGCGCCGGGGCGTGAGCCGGTAGGCCCAGACGTCGGCCATCTCAGCCTCCGGCGAGCGGCTGCAGCAGGTCGGGCAGCCGCGCCAGGAGGTCGTCCAGGCTGCCGATCGACTCGGCGGCCAGGCCCAACGTGGTGGCCTGGTTGTAGTCGGCCTGCCGCTTGGCGCGCAGCTGCAGGTTGGCAAAGGCGATCTGGCCGCTGCCGCGCGACCCCTGGCCGCCCAGGTAATCGTCTTCCAGCAGCTTGAGCGCGCGCACCACGTTGGCGAAGCGCGCCGCGTCGCCCGCCTGGTAGAGGCTGTAGACCAGCTCGAACGGGCCGAAGACCGCGCCGGCCGGCACCCGCTCCATCTGCCGGGGCGTGGCCGCCGATGTCACCCGGTCGATCGCCGCCTCCCACTTGATCTCGGTAAAGGGTAGGTCGGTGCGCAGGCCGGCCAGCTCGGCGGCGCTCGCTTCCGTCAGGAACACGTCGCGCACGATCAGCCGGGTCGGCCCGGAGCTTTCCAGCTCGCCCGGCACGCCGAAGATCTGGCAGACTTCGCAGCTATCGTAGTCCGCGCGCGTCTTGCAGACATGGATGCGCACACCCTGGCCGATGGCAAAGTTTTGCGCGCGGGCGCCGAACTTCTCGCTCAGCGAGCGCATCTTGCCCCGCAACGACGAACCCGGGATATAGGGCCGGCCGGTGAGCGTATCGCGGATCACCTGGTTGTCGACGCCGCCGATGCTGAGCGTCGACGCGGCGCCGCCGATGTGCAGGCCGGTCTTGAGCGTGATATCGCCCGTGAGGAAGATCCGCCCGAGCAGTCGGACGTGGTCGGGCTGGGCCGCCTGGGTATCTGCCATAATCGTGTCCTCCGCTAACGGCCGCCCGCCGCCCGATGGTAGGCGAGGATCGCCTCGAAAAAGTCCAGGAAGTTGCCGAAGCGCTGCAGGGCCGGGTCCGCTCGGTCCGCCCCGGCCGGCGGCGCGGGATCGGCCAGCACGGCGTCGATCGCGGGGGTGAGTACGTCGGCCAGGTGGCGGACGACCGGGCTCCGGCTGGCCGCGTAGGCCATGCGCGGCTTGAGCAGGTTCAGGTCGTGCAGTGCTCGGGTCCGGGTGCGGGTGGCCTCCGCCGCATCGCCGCCGGCCCGCCCGGCCAGGCGCCAGGTGCTTTCGATGCTGCGCACGGTGCCGAAGACGTTGCGGATCTGGCTCGTCGTCAGCCCCTGGTTCTTCAGGTATTCGCCCACCAGCTTGGCCTGCTCGACCAGCAACTGGGAGTCTTCCGGCCCCATGCCCCGGACAATGGCCGGCGCGGCCGCCGCCGCCGTCGCGATAACACTGGCGGGCGGGCTCGCCGGCCCCCCGGGTGCGTGTGTGGTCATGCCCGCTCCTCCTTGGAATGACGCAGCAGTAGCTCGGCCCAGCGCGCCGCCAG
>DATGEF010000052.1:0-6551 GCA_035310405.1 Chloroflexia bacterium
CCCACTCAGCACTCAGGACTTTCAACTCAGGACTTCGTCGTCCGGCAGGAGCAGCGTGCCCAGGCCGGGGTGGTGGAAGCTGCGCAGCAAGAGCGATTCCGCGGTGGTGCCATCCAGGATCTGGACCTGGGGCACGCCGGCCTGGAGCACGGCGACGGCATTCTGGACTTTGGGCAGCATGCCGTCCGCAATCGTGCCGTCCGCGGTCAGGATCGCGATCTGGGCCGGGGTCAGGACGGGCAGCCGCGACGCCCGGTCGGCCGGGTCGCGCAAGATACCCGGCACATTGGTCAGCAAGAACAGCCGCGCCGCGCCCAGGTGCGTGGCGATCGTCGCCGCGATAGTATCCGCGTTGACATTATAGAGCCGGCCCGCGGCGTCGGCGGCCAGGGAGGCGACGACCGGGACATAGCCGGCGGCCAGCAGCAGCTCCAGCAGCGCCATGTCGACGGCCGCGACATCGCCCACATGGCCGAAATCCACCCACGCCTCGCCCCCGGTCGCCGGATCGCGCAGGCGGGTCGGCGGCCGGCGGGTAACGGTGATCAGGTTGCCGTCCACACCGGACAGCCCGGCCGCGCGCGCCCCGTGCCGCTTGAGGGCGCCGAGGATCTCCAGGTTGAGGCTGCCGCCGTAGACCATCTTGGCGACTTCCAGCGCGTCGTCGTCGGTGATGCGCCGCCCGCCGGCTTTGCGCACCGTGTGGCCCAGCCGCGCGGCGAGGGCATCGGCCTGCGGGCCCCCGCCATGGACCACCACGACCTGGAGCCCGGCCTGCGTGAGCGCGGCGAGATCGGCCGCCAGGGCGTCCAGCCCCGCGGCATGGAGCATGATCTCGCCCCCAAGCTTCACGACGAAGCGCTGCCCCCGGTAAGGGGCGAGGTCGGGGGCGCGGTCGGCCCCTGCAGACGCGGGGCGGCTTATCGGTTCCATCAGGCGGGGAGGCTCCGCAAAATCGAGTCCAGCACGGCCACCAGGTGGGCGACATCGGCTTCTGTCACGACCATGGGCGGCATCAGGCGCAGCACCTGGGGGTCGGCCGAGGTGCCGAGGATGATGCCCTGGTCGAGCGCGGCCTGCTGCACCGTTTTCGCCGGCACGTCCAGCACGAGGCCGAGCAGCAGGCCGAGGCCGCGTACCTCCCGGACATGGGGCAGGGGGCTCAGCTGCGCCTGGAGCAGGGTGCCGATCGCCGCGGCGTGGGCCGGCAGGTCGCCGCCCAGGATCACGTCCAGCGTGGCCGCGGCCGCCGCGCAGGCCAGCGGTCCGCCCCCGAAGGTCGAGCCGTGCTCGTCGAGATGCACCGTCTGCGCGATCCGCTGGGCGATGAGCGTGGCGCCCATCGGCACGCCGCTGGCCAGGCCCTTGGCCAGGGTGATCAGGTCGGGGATCACGCCCCAGTGCTCGCCCGCCCAGAGTTTGCCCGTGCGGCCGAGCCCGGTCTGGATCTCGTCGAAGATCAGCAGCGCGCCCCACTGGTCGCAGAGCCGGCGCAGGCCCTGGTAGTAGCTCGCGGGGGCCATCCTGACCCCCGCGATACTCTGGATCGGCTCCAGGATCACGGCGGCGACGCCGGCATGCATCTGCGCGGCCAGGGCATCCAGGTCGCCGAAGGGTGCAAACTCGACCCCCGGCAGCAGGGGCGCGAAGCCGGCTTTGTATTTGGGGTTGCTGGTCATGGTCAGCGCGCCCATGGTGCGGCCATGGAACCCCTCGTGCATGGCGATGATCGCCGGCCGGCCGGTGAACTTGCGGGCCAGCTTGAGCGCGGTCTCGTTCGCCTCGGCCCCCGAGTTGCAGAAAAAGACCTGGCCGTACCCGGCCGGCGCGGCCGCGATCAGCGCCTTCGCGTAGCCGGCCCGCACGGCGTTATAGACGATGTTCGAGTAGAAGATCAGCTGGGCGGCCTGCGCCTGGATGGCGGCGACCACCTGGGGGTGGCAGTGCCCGGTCAGGGTCACGGCGTGGCCACAGTAGAAGTCATAATAGTCGCGGCCCGCCGCGTCGTAGAGATGGATGCCCGCGCCGCGCACCGCGACGATCGGCAGCTTGGCATACGTCCCCAGCTGGGCCGCCGTCTCCTCGGCGATCACAGTTTGCGCATCGATCGCGGGTTCGGTAGTTATTGGCATGCTTGCTCCTTATCAGTAGGCAGTAGGCAGTAGGCAGTAGGCAGTAAGACGAGTCGGCCGTCGCCCGTCGCCCGTCGTTCGACAACTCAAAACTCAAAAATGTGCCTGCGGCACCGCTGCGCGAGCAAAACTCAAAACTCCGTACTCAGCACTCAGGACTTTGAACTCAGGACTTTGAACTCGTCCTACGGCAGCGTGCCGGGGAAGCCCAGGCCCCAGCGCTCCGGCCAACCGAAGGCGACGTTCAGGTTCTGCACGGCCTGGCCCGCGCCGCCTTTGACCAGGTTATCGATCGCGCTGGTCACGATGATCGTGCCCGCCTGGTCCGTGTGGGCGCGCAGGTCACAGAAATTGGAGTGCGCCACCACGCCCACCCGCGGGCTGGCCACCAGGCGCACAAACGGCTCAGCGCCGTACGCGTCGTCGTACAGCGCCTGGAGGGTGGCCGCCGGCAGCGGCGCGGTCGGGAAGACATAGGCGGTCGTGAAGATGCCGCGCACCAGCGGCGCCGAGTGGGGCGTGAAGGTGACGCCGAAGGCCGCCGCGCCGGCTGGGTGCCACTTGGCGAGCTCCTGGGCGATCTCCGGCCGGTGCCGGTGCGTGAACAGGCCATAGGCGCGGAAATCGCCGGCGCGGGTCGGGTGATGGGTGCCCTCGCCCGGCTCTTTGCCCGAGCCGGACGAGCCCGTGGTAGAGTCGACGACGACCGGCCCGGCGAGCAGGCCGGCGCGGGCCAGTGGGGTGAGCGCCAGCAGGGCGCCGGTCGGGAAGCAGCCGGGGCAGGCCACCAGCCGGGCTTCGCGGATCGCCGGGCGGTTCCACTCGGTGAGGCCGTACGCCGCCTGCTGTGCCCACTCCGGCGCCTGGTGCGCCAGGCCGTAAAACTGGCGAAACACGGTCGCGTCCCGCAGCCGGAAGTCGCCGCTGAGGTCGAACAGCACCGGCCCCGTGCCGTGCGGCCCGCCACGGCCCCCGGCCGCCAGCAGGGCCGGCACCCGGGCCTGGGCTTCGCCGTGCGGCAGGGCCAGAAAGAGGGCGTCGTAGCTGCTGGCCTCGCCGGGCGGTAGGTCGGCGCGAAAGCACAGGTCGGTCAGCTTGGCCAGGTGCGGATGCACCGCCGTGACCGGCTGCCCGGCCTGGGATGGCGACGTGACGGCCCCGACCTCGACCTGCGGGTGGCCGAGCAAGAGTCGCAGGGCCTCGCCGCCGATATAGCCGGACGCGCCGAGGATGCCGACGCGCACCGGGCCGGGAGTCGCCCGGGCCATCAGGCGACCTCCCGCCGGCGGCCCTGGCCGGCGCCAAAGACGCGCGCCTCGACCAGGTCGGCCAGGCGATTCGCCCCGTTGCGGCCGTTGGCGGCCGTCATATTAAAGCGGGTCTGGATATAGTCTACCCCGGCGCTGTTGTCGGTGGCCGGCCCGGACAGGCAGGTGACCGTCAGGCCTAACTCGCCGAGAAAGCGCAGGCCGCCCCAGGCCGCGACCAGGTCGTTCGCACACAAGATGTGCGCCTTGACATGGCCCATCAGATCGGGATCGCGGAGCAGCAGGTCGACCCCATAATGGCCCATGATGCCGTCGCCAAACTCGACCACGATGGCGTCGGGCTGTTCGGCACTCAGCGCGGCGAGGATGCCCTTGGCCGCCGGGACCACGCAGTTGTCGGTATGGGTCGTGGACGGCAGACCGGCGTCGCAAAACGAGAGCGCGCAGACGGCCCCGTGATCCTGCATGTTGAGGATATCGCGTTGGGTGGCCACGCCGGCCAGCTTCGCGCCCGCGAGCCGATAGCCCCGCCCGCGCAAGACGCGGATCAACTCACAGGCCACGGTCGTTTTGCCGGCGTTCATACAGGTGCCCGACACCAGGATGATCGGCGCGCAGTGGGGTAGGCTGGTCTGCCAGGGGATGGCGCCCTGGCTGATATTCGCCGGCCGGCCGTCGACCAGCGCCGGGCCCAGGACGCGCACCCGCAACGGCTGGCCGACGTCGGCATTGGCCGAGCTGCACTGGCCGATGACGCCGCCCATGTTGAGGATATGCAGCACATCGCCGGGCGCGATCTGGGCCGGGATGGCGCCGACAAAGCCCTTGAGCGCCTGACGCTCGCCGAGCACCCCCGCGATGCGGTCGCCCTTGATGATCCGGGCCAGCCGGCCCCCGACCAGCTCCAGCTCGCCATAAACGGCTTTTTCTTCCAGTGCTTCGACGACGACCACCGCGCCGCGCTCGGCGGCGACGTCCGGGCCGATCTCGACCGTCCACGGCAGATGGACCCGCCCCGTGGCCGATGCGATCTTATCCAGCTTCAGTTGCATTTGCTGCCTCCTTTCCCTGCTGTACGGTGCCCTGCTGTACGGTGCCCTGCTGCACGGTGCCCTGCTGTGCCCGGTGGCCAGCGCGCCGGGCCGCCCGGCGCCCGGCTTTTTTGGGCAACAAAAAACTCCCGTCCCAACGACAAGGGACGAGAGCACGCTCCCGCGGTACCACCCTAATTGTCACATTTATGGCCTGTGACCGCTCGTGGTGATTGCTTGCGTGGGCACCACCCACTCCGATCCTACTTGCGCGCCGTTGTGCTTTCTTCGGCGGACCGCTCAGTGACGCGTTCGCGGCAACCTGGTTCTCGGGCTCACACCATCCCCCGATTCGCTGTAACTCACGGTCGCGGCTACTATTCCACTTCAACGCGGGCATGCGGCTCACGCCGCTATTCAGTTGAACTGCTGCGTATTGTATCATATCTCACAACCCCCTGTCAAGACATGCCGGACGATTCGGGTTGCGGCCGCCATTGGACGCCGGGGCGGACGGCACTGTCCACCGTTGCTTAGCGCAATTTTTTACGCAACAAAAAACTCCCGTCCCAGCATCAGGGACGAGAGTCATGCTCCCGCGGTACCACCCTAATTGTCACATTTATGGCCTGTGACCGCTCATGGTGATTGTTTGCGTGGGCACCACCCACTCCATCCTACTTGCGCGCCGTTGTGCTTTCTTCGGCGGACCGCTCAGTGGCCGGTTCGCGCCAGCCGGTCTATCGGGCTCTCACTGGTCCCCGATTCGCTGCAGATCCTGGCGGGCGCTACTATTCCACTTCAACGCGGGCATGCGGCTCGCGCCGCTATTCACTTGGGTCTCAGCTTACCATACTCGGCCCGGGGCTGTCAAGGGGGAGCTGGCGCAGGTTTAGGGCTATTGACTCGCGCCGTATAATGAGGGGGGGCGGGGGGCTCGGCGTTCCTCCTCGCCCACGGACCCCCTCAGGAGGTTGGCGCAGGAGGTTGGCGATATGAATATTGGCATCCTTGGTGCGGGAAATATTGCCGGGGCCCTGGGAAAGCGCTGGGCCGCGCAGGGCCATAATATTGTCTTCGGCGTGCGCGATCCGCAGAGCTATACCGTAGAGATTTTACTGAATTCGATTGGCGACAAGGCGGACCCCGGTACGATGCGCGAGGCCGCTGCCTTTGGCGAGGTGGTGGTGCTGGCCGTCACGTGGCCGGCGGTGCCCGAGGTGCTCCAGCAGGCTGGGGATCTCGCGGGCAAGATCCTGGTCGACTGTACCAACCGGATGGGGCCCCTGCCGCTTGGCGGTGGATCCTCGGGGGCGGAAGAGGTCGCGCGGCTCGCGCCGGGCGCGCGGGTGGTCAAGGCGTTCAACACACTCGGCGCCGAAAGTCTGGCCAACCTGCGGTTCGGATCGCAACAGGCCAGCACCTTCATCTGCGGCGACGACCCGGCCGCCAAGGGCGTCGTCACCCGCTTGGGCGAGGAGATCGGGTTTGATGTGGTCGACGTCGGTCCGCTGGCCACCGCCCCGCTCGTCGAGTCGCTCGCGCGCCTCTGGGTCGAGATCGCGCGGCATCGGGGCCGGGATATCGCGTTTGCCCTTTTGCGGCGCTCTTGACGGGGAGGTTCAGTCCCGCGGCGGCCCCTCGCCCTATGCCCGCGGCGGGTTGAGCTGGGTGGGCAGGCGGCCGCCGACCTGCTCCACGCTGCGGGCGGGGGCCGCGAACTCGGCGCCGTGGGGCTCGTCCTGGAAGCGGTAGTCGTATTTGCGGATGACCTCGGCCAGCTCCGCCGCCGTCGTGGCCAGGCGGGCGGCCTGGGCCCCGGCGACGCGCTGGACCAGGGCGGCATCGCCGATCACCCGCAGGGTGCCACGCAAGTGCGGCAAGCAGAGCCCGAGCGGATGTCCGGCATAGGCGGCGAAGAAGGCCGGGTCGGCCAGGGCGGCCGCGCAGGAGAGTACCGTCTGACCCTCGACCGTGGCCGTCTGCTGGCAGCCGGGGCAGGGGGCGCCCGGCTCCAGGGCGGCGGCGAGCGCCGGGCCCGCCCCGCTACTGCCGCCCCCGCCCGATCGGAACACCCCTTGCAGCTTCGCGCGCAGGCTGCCGCCCGCCCCCCCGCCCCC
>DATGEF010000053.1:0-2216 GCA_035310405.1 Chloroflexia bacterium
GCAAGGCGCGGGTATAGAGGCTGCCGCAGTCGACCGCCAGAATGGATTGAATAGCCTGTTCTTCTAATGTATCCATGCGTGCATCCCTACCTGCATCCCTACCTGCATCCCTACCTGCATCCATAGGTCCCGGTCCTTTGGGTTAGAACAGTTATAGGCTATCCACTCGGCAAATGTAGTGTAAAGAGAAAGGCCACCCGGTCGACCAGGGCGCCGACAAACGATACGCTCAGGCTACCGAGAGTCGCGCCGAGGGCGATGACGATAAACCAGCGGCCGGCGCGCGCCGCGACCGTGCCGAGCGCCGACCGGGTGCCCGCCGTGCGGACGTTGAACTGGAAGTAGTACAGGCTGAGCCCGACGCCCAGGACGACGAGCAGATTGTTCAAGCCATCCAGGTTGGGGGTCAGCGGGCGCATGGTTCCGGCGATCTGCGGCACGAGCGTCCCGGTCAGCGCGCCGCCGATGGCCAGGGCGGCGGCCGTGCTGACGGCGATATTGAGCACGATCGTGCTCAGCATGACCAGCATGCGGATGCCGGCGCCCCCTTCGGTCGCGGCCGGCCGGAAGAGGCGAAACAGCAAGACGAGCCCGAAGATGAGCGGCAGGCCGAAGAGCCAGCCGCCCAGGCCGCTCTGCCCGCTGAACGACGTGAGCTGCGGGATCAGCACGTTCCCCACCAGCAGGAGCGTGGCATAGCCGATCGAGACCCCGACGAAGATGTGCTGGGCCAGGCGGTAGAGGGGATTGTTGCCGGCCAGGTAGCTGAAGACCATCACGGTCAGCAGTGCTGCTATAATTTCGCCAATCAGGATCATGGTGAGCTACTCCTGCGGTTGATCCAGCGATAGGCGCCGGCGACGAAGCCGACTAAGAGGACCAGTGCCAGGAAGAAGAGCCCCGCCGATTCGGTATGCAGGCGCCGGCCCAGCAGATTCTGCGCGGCGGAGTCTGGCGGGCCACTGCCGATCGCGCGGGCTTCCAGCTCCTGGGCGCCGGCCAGGCCGAACACGGCACTATACAGGGGGGTCTTGCTTCGTTGCGCAACGGTTGCCTGGTCGTTCTGCGGCGGCAGGTAGGGCAGGGCCGCGGGGCGGCCGGATTCGGGCAGGGCGGCCAGCAGCGGCAGGCTCGGAATCTGGGTGTGGACCTGTTCAATCCAGAGATGCAGCGGATGCTCATCGCCGGCCAGCAGCACAATGGCCCCGAATTGGTGCAGGGTTGGCGCGCCGTTCAGCAAGGGGGCGCGATTCATCGCATGGTTACAGACCAGATCACCGGGTTGGACGTCCAGAATGTTGAGGCTGACCAGCTCGGCGAGCCCGGCCTCGCTGCCCGGGCGGTAGCCAAGATGCAAATAGCGGGTGCCATAGGCGCCAGGCCAGGGATTGGGGGCGGATTTGGCTACAGCATCGCAATTGATTGCGTCCGCGCCGGCGATCACCTCGGCCGTGGTTTGCAGGGCAAAGCCTGGGCCTTCGGGCTGGGTGCTGATGGTGGCGAACGGCCGGCTGGTGCGGTGGAGCAGCGCCGTGACGGCGTGGCTCAGCGCGTGCATCTCGCCATAGCGGCTGGCGTCCCAGTCGTACACCAGCAGTACCGGCTTGCCTACCGGGAGGGTCGTGATCTGGTTATAAAACGCCGCCCCGTCCCCGGTTTGCGGCGGGCTGACGCCCAGCGGGTCCAGCGGATTGACCAGCCACATGCCGACGACGACGATCAATAACAGGAGATGGGCCAGCCGATCCGGGATCAAGCGCGCCAGCATCGGCGAGCGCGCCGCGGCGGGCAGCGGCGCGACCACGGGCAGCGGTGCGAGCAAGCGCTCAAAGACCTGCACGGCGCCTTCGCGCGGCGGCCGCGCCCGAATGACTCGGACCGGCCGGGCGGCCAGGCCGCCGGATGGGCTGGCGATCTCGATCGGGAGGATCTCTTCCTCGACCCCGCTGAGCGCGCGCAGCCAGGCCGGGATCTCGTCTTCGCCGGTCTCCACCGGCGTGGGGGCGGGGGGTGTCGCCGGCGGGGCTGCGGCTTCGGCGGCCTGGGCCGCTTCCCGATTCTGCATGGCGCGTAACCAGGCGGGCAGTTCCGCTTCGCTAAGGAAGCCCCCGTTATCATCTGCAGCCGGCGGGGTGGGGGCCGCGGGCGGGCTCGGTTCGCCGGCGGGGCCGCTCATCCAGGCGGGCAGGCCATCCGCCGCCGGGGGGGTGGGCGGG
>DATGEF010000054.1:0-2337 GCA_035310405.1 Chloroflexia bacterium
GCAATACTTCGAGCGCGCCCGCTTCGAGTGGCACCCGGAGAACCAGGGGGCGGCCCGCGTGCTGCTCGGGTTGCTGGGGCGCACCGCCACGGCCGGGCGGGAGCACGAGTCGCCGTTTCAGCCGGCCCCCGCGCGCGACCCGGCGAGGTATTTCGCGCCGACGCAGCATAACCTCGCGCCGGAGTTCGCTACGTACTGGCAGACCTATGGGGGCCTGGCGATCTACGGCTACCCGATCAGCGAACCCTTCCAAGAAACCAGCCCCACCGACGGCCACGTCTACCTGGTGCAATACTTCGAGCGCAATCGGCTGGAATTCCACCCCGAGTTGCCCGCCGCCTACCGGGTGAGCCTCGGCTTGTTGGGCGTGGACGTGCTCCGGGCGCGCGGCTGGATCCCCTAGGCCCTGGGGGCTGACCAGCGCGCTGGCGATGTGGGGCACGGACAGGGGTGCCTGAATTCAGCCGAATTCAATTGCGTCGTGCTGTGCGGGACGATCAAGGTCCTACCTTGTCAGGGTCTTGAGCTTCCCGCACGATGGCGGCCAGCAAATCGCGGCCGTGGCGCTCGGCGGCCAGCAGACCGGCCGCCGGCCCGGCCAGGGACGCCATCGTGGCAGACGGCGTGAGCGCGGCCGCGGGCGCCGCCGCGCGGCAGGCGGCGGCGAAGCGGCTCCAGGCCGCCCCCAGCTCCTGGTAGTGGGTGCCGGCGGCCTGGAGCGTGGCGGCCAGGCGGGGGTCCGCGACCCACCCGGCGGCCTCCTGCAGCCCGCGGCCGTAGATACCGCGGAAGAAGCCCCCGAAGCCGGTCCCCGCTTTCTCCACATAGAGATAGACCGCGCGCAGGGCCTGGGCCAGCGCGCCGCCCGGGAAATGCGCCGGCCAGCGGGGCAGATCGGCCACGAATTCGGCCATCCCCGGCAGCCCGAGCGCCCCGGCGTCCGCGAGCCGCGCGGCAGCGATCAGCGGCGTGCCGCCGCCGTCGAGCAGGCGCACCGTGTCCGCCACTGCCGCGGGGACCCGCGCGCCCAGGGCCGGGAGCTGGGCGGGCCAGCCGAGCTCATAGTAGCGATAGGCGACCGGCTCGGGGAAGGCCGTCGAGCTCCAGGAGGCCGCGAAAGCCGCCTGGGGGATCTCCTGCACCTCGGCGCGGTCGTTGTCGAGCACGAGCAGGGTGCCGGCCGCGTCGTCAATGCCGACGACGAGCAGGCGATGGCCGGTGAAATGGGTGCGGGCGTTCAGGTAGGGCAGCTCGCCCACGTCGGAGACGACCAGGGCCGGCTGGCCGGCGGCGAGCGTGGCGCGGAGCCAGGCCCAGGCGGCCGCGGGCGACGCGGGGCGCACCGGGACGAAGGCGACGTCGAGGCGGGCGGCCAGCTGTTCTTCCAGGGGTCCCGTGCGGCCGAGCAGGTAAAGCGGCGGGTCGTGGCCCGGGCGGCGCCAATACAGGAAGTCGAGCCCGCCGGCGAGCAGGAAGAGGAAGGCTTCGCCCGGCAGCGGCGCGGGCGAGCACGCCGCATGCCAGGCCACTAGGTCGCGAAACGCCGACGAGGCGCAATGGCCGCCCAGCAGGTGTGGGACGGCGACGGTCGTCTGCATGGGGCTAGGCAGTGGCCGTGATCTCGCCGGCGAGCCCCAGCTCCGCGATCGACTCCTGGCGCATCAGGTACTTCTGGATCTTGCCGGTCACCGTCATGGGGAAGCTCTCCACGAACTTGACATAACGCGGCACTTTGTAGTGGCTGATCTGGCCCTGGCAGAAATTGCGGATGTCGTCGGCGGTGGCGGTCGTGCCCGGCTTGAGCTTGACCCAGGCCATGATCTCTTCGCCATATTTTCGACTGGGCACGCCGATCACCTGGACGTCGGCCACGGCGGGGTGGGTATAGAGGAACTCTTCGATCTCGCGCGGGTAGATATTCTCGCCGCCGCGGATGATCATGTCCTTGATGCGGCCGACGATGTTCACATAGCCCTCGGCGTCCATGGTCGCCAGATCGCCCGTGTGCATCCAGCGGGCCGGGTCGATCGCGGTTGCCGTCGCCTCGGCATTGCTCCAGTAGCCGAGCATCACGGAGTAGCCGCGCGTGCAGAGCTCGCCCGCGCTGCCGCGGGGCACGACGGCACCCGTCGCCGGGTCGACGATCTTGCACTCGACGTGGGGCATGACGCGGCCCACCGTGCTGACCCGTTTTTCGAGCGGGTCGTCGGCGCGGCTCTGGAAAGAGACGGGCGAGGTCTCAGTCATGCCATAGGCGATCTCGACTTCGGTCATGTGCATGCGGGTATTGACCTGCTTCATCACCTCGGTGGGGCACGGGGAGCCGGCCATGATGCC
>DATGEF010000055.1:0-3078 GCA_035310405.1 Chloroflexia bacterium
CGGGAGTTCTCACTGCCCGCCGGTGCTGCGGTAGGCGGCAGCATCACCGCAGGCCGGGATGGCAATCTCTGGTTTTGGGAATATCTGGTTCACGGAGCCGTACAACAGCACAATCGGGCAAATCGCTGCCCCTTAGCCGCCATACGGGGCGCAAGCGTACCGGGGGAAACGAGGATCTACGGGCCGGTCGGCCCCACCACCGCCGTTGGGGCGCTGCCGAAGATGCTGCTCAGGATCGAGAGCAACAGGAAGAGCACGGCCAGCATAATCGTGAACTGGAAGAGGCGCTTCTCCAGCCCGCGGCGCGTGCGGTAAATGCCGCTTTCGGACCCGCCGAACACCGAGCCGATATTCGAGCCCTTGGCTTGCAGCAAGACAATGGCGATCAGCACGATCGACACGATCAGCTGTACGATATTGAGCGCAGTGCGCAGATCCACGAATACTCTCCTTCATACGGGCCGATCGTCGTCAAAAAGACGCCCCCCGCTTTGCGGTGGCGTTCCCCGCGATTATACCACCTTTCGCCCGGGTGCGCAAACCGGGCATATACTTTATAATAGATCGGCAACTTCAGATACAGAGGAGACAGGCCGCCGTATGCGCAAGGGTTATCTACTGGGATTCCTGCTAATGGGATGGGCGGGGAGTTGCGGGGCCGCCGCGCTGGCCCCGGTGCGGGCCGCCATGCTCAACCCCGGCACCCATGAGCTGGGCGTGGGCCGGCCGGCGGCCTTCGACTCGGTCCCCGACAATCACCTGGATGGCTATCTCTGGTTCGCGCCGACCGGCCATACCCTGCATGGGCCCTTTCGCCTGTTCTGGGAACAGCATGGTGGGCTACGGCAGTTTGGCTATCCGCTGAGCCAGGAATTTCAGGAATTTGTGCCGGCGACCGGTCAATTCTACCAGGTGCAGTATTTCGAGCGCAATCGCCTGGAATATCACCCCGAGTTTGCGGGCACGCCGAACGAGGTGGAGCTGGGCCTGCTGGGCCGCGACCTGACGGCGGGCGTGCCTTTCCCGACCGTGGCCCCCTTCGGATCATCGCCCGACAATCGCTATTTTCCCGAGACCCAGCACTCGCTGGGCGGGCTGTTTCTCAACTATTGGCAGGCCCACGGCGACCTGGCGATCTTCGGGTTCCCGATCAGCGAGGAGATCCTCGAACAGAGTCCCCTGGACGGGCGCGTCTACCTGGTCCAGTATTTCGAGCGCAACCGGTTCGAGCTCCACCCCGAGCATCGGGGCACCCCCGACGAGGTGCAGCTGGGGCTCCTGGGTGTCGATCTGCTGCAGCAACGCGGCTGGATCAAGTAGCATCCAGTTTTGCCGCGGCCGGCCAGCGCGTGGTATAATGGCCGCTACAAGACCGCAACAGGATCGCAACAGGACCGCATAAAGGAGCAATTTTCTCATGGATATAGCCAACAACGGGGTTGGTGCCGCCAGCGCGGGCGGGCCGGCGGCCCCGGCGCCCGGAGCCGAAGATATTTACGATATCACCATTATCGGGGCGGGCCCCACGGGCCTGTTTGGGGCCTTTTATGCCGGGATGCGGGAGCTGCGCACCAAGATTATCGACGCCCTGCCGGAGCCGGGCGGCCAGTTGATCGCCCTGTACCCGGAGAAACTGATCTTCGACGCCCCCGGCTTTCCCGAGATCTATGCCAAGGACCTGGTGACCCAGTTGGTCGCCCAGGCGCTGCGCTGGAACCCGACCATGGTGCTGGGGGAGCGCGTGCTCCAGCTCACGCACCGCGCCGACGGCCTGATCGTCCTGGGCACCGATAAGGGTAGCCACCTGACGCGCACCGTCGTGATCGCCGCAGGCGTCGGCGCCTTCGAGCCCACCCGGCTGAAAGCGCCGGGGGTCGACCAGTTGGAAGGCCAGGGGGTCCATTACTTTGTCAAGCAGAAGGCGGTCTTCCGCGACAAGAATCTGCTGATCGTCGGTGGCGGCGACTCGGCCGTCGACTGGGCGCTGAACCTGCAAGACACGGCGCGCCATATCACACTCATCCACCGCCGCAACGAGTTCCGCGCCCACGAGAGCAGTGTCAACCAGATGCACGCCTCGCCCCCCGAGAAGCTGGAAGTGCTGACCCCCTGGGAGGTCCGCGCGATCGCCGGGGGCGCGCAGGGCATCGAGCACGTCACGCTCTTTAATAATGCGACTCAGGCCGAGCGCACGCTCGCCGTCGACGCCGTGCTGTTGAACCTCGGCTTCAAGGCCGACATCGGCCCGATCAAAGAATGGGGGCTCCAGCTCGACAAACGCATGATCCGCATCAATGAGCGCACCGAGACGAATTTGCCGGGCGTCTTTGCCGCGGGCGACATCGCGGCCGAAACCGTAAAAATGAATCTCATTGCGACCTGCTATGGCCAGGCCGCACTCGCCGTCAACGTCGCGAAGAACTATATCGACCCCCGCTCCAGTATCTTCCCCGGCCACAGCAGCGAGAAGATGGGCCACTGACGAATGCGCCTTCGTCATGCGCCGGCCTAGCCGTCCCGAAGCGCTTTTACTGCTGCTGGCCGCCCTGGCCCTGCTCAGCGGCGTCGTCCTGGTCGTGCCGCCCCGTGGCCCGCGGGGGCCGGGGCCGCCGCCCAGCGCGCCGCCGACCGCGACCCCGGCCCCCCAGGTCGTCGCCCTGCCCCGCGGCTACGGGGTGGCCATCGGGTTTGGGTACGGCACCGCCGCCGACCTGGATCAGCTCGGCCCCGCCTGGTATTACGATTATGGAGCCGGGGGCGCCGATTGGCCCCGCCATCCCCGGGTCCTGATGGTGCGGCCGGCCGAGGGCGCCGACGACGAGACGCTGCGCGAGCGCGTGCTGGCCCATCCCGGCCACTGGTGGATGCTCGGCAACGAGCCCAATGATCCCCACCAGGATAACCTGGACATCTACGCGTACACCCGCTATTTCGCCCATACGGCGGCCCGTATCCGCGCTCTCGACCCGACCGCCGGCATCATGCCGGCCGGGCTGGCCAATGCCGATACTCGCTGGGCGGCGGCCTTGCGCGCCGAGTACATGCGCCAGACCGGGCAGCCCCTGCAGGTCGACGCCT
>DATGEF010000056.1:0-5151 GCA_035310405.1 Chloroflexia bacterium
CGGGGCTATAGGCCTGGGCGATCAGCACGCCGTCGCAGGCGGCTTTACAGACGGGGAAGACGTTCGCCGTGTTCAGGCCGTTGCCGCCGATGATCAGGCCCTTGTAGCCCAGATCCCGTAGCTGCTTGACCAGGTTGCCACCGTCCGCCGCCAGGCCGGAGACGATCACCAGGTCGGGTTGCTGGGCCAGCGCGGCGGTCACCTGGGTGGTGAAGTCGGTGTCCTTGGTCGAGGTCTTCTGCACGGTGACCAGGTTCAGGTTCTGCGCCTTGACGGTGGCCTGGAAGGTGCCAGTCTCCGACTTGCTGAAGGCATCGTCCTGGGCGTAGAACACGGCCACGTTCTTGATTGCCGGGTTGAGTTGCAGGGCCGCCTTGACCGCGTTGGGGGCCACGATGGACACCGGGGACGAGACGCGGGTGATATACAGCCCGATCTGGGGGATGCCCGCGGCCGTATTGGAGGGCCCGATGACCGGGACCTTGGCTTGGTCGGCGATTTTATCGGCGCTGAAGGCCTGTTGCGAGAGGGTCGGGCCGACGATGCCGACGACGTTGCTCTGGTTGATCAACTGGAGGAAGGCATTATTGGCGCCCACTTCATCGCCGGCGGTGTCCTGATAGATCAGCTTGATCGGGGTGCCGTTGACGCCGCCTTTGTCGTTGAAGAACTTCTCGGCGATCTGGGCGCCGGTCACTTCTTCCTGGCCCAGCAGGGCCACGTTACTCGTCTGGGCCACGGCGATGCCGATCGGGATCGGGCCGCCGGCCGGGATCATCGCGCCCCCGCCACTGGGGGCCGCAGTGTTGGCCGCGGCGGGGGTCGGGACGGCGGTGGGGGTGGTGGTATCGCCACCGCAGGCTGTCGCCAGCAGACCCAGGAGTAAGAATCCGGGCAGAATCCATCGTCGCATGGAAGGTCTCCTTTGGCTAGTCATGAGGTATCCGCCTGTGGCCGGCCCAGGTGCCCAGCCGGTTGGCACGCAGTATAGCATTCCCGCTTGCGGCTTGTCAATCGTGGCCCGGCCGCCGCCCCGGAGCTATGCATCCTAAAGATCGGTTATCTATTAGTCACTACAGCCGCGGAAGACAAGAGTCGTATTATGCCCCCCCAGCCCGATCGAATTGGAGAGTGCTACGCGCACCTTGGCTTGACGCGCGCTCAGCGGTACATAATCCAAATCGCATTCGGGGTCGGGGGTCTGTAAGTTGATGGTGGGCGGGATCAGGCCTCTGACGATGGTCAAGATGGCGACGATTGCTTCCGCCGCCCCCGCGGCCCCCATCATGTGGCCGGTCATCGATTTTGTGGATGAGATCGGAACCCGATACGCATAGTTACCGAAAACGGTCCTGATAGCGGCACTTTCGTATTTATCATTGGGCACGGTACCTGTTCCGTGGGCATTGATGTAGTCGACCTCGCCCGGCGGCATGCTGGCGTCGGCGAGTGCCAGACGCATCACCCGCGCTACTCCCACGCCGTCTTCCGCGGGCATGGCCATGTGATAAGCGTCATTGCCGCTGGCGTACCCCATTACTTCGGCATACGGATGTACTCCGCGGGCCACGGCATGTTCGCCTTCTTCCAGGATCAGCACGGCGGCCCCTTCCGAGAGGACAAAGCCATTGCGCTGCCGATCGAACGGTTTACAGGCTTGCTGCGGGTTGGTGCTTTCGGGGGTGAGGGCCCGCATCGCCCCAAAAGCGGCCATCGCCAGGGGTACGATCATGGCCTCGGTCCCACCGGCGATCATCATATCGGCTGCGCCCCGGCGGATCATCGCCGTTGCTTCGCCAATCGCCTGCCCACCGCTGGCGCATGCTGACACCACGGCCATACTTGGGCCCTTGGCGCCCAGCGTAATCGCAATCTGTCCCGCCGGCGCGTCGGGCAGGGCGTTGGCGATAAAAGGGCTGACCCCCCGCGGGCCTTTCTCGTTAAGGACCTGCTGCTGGGCCAGTAGCGTGCCGATACCGCCGGTGGCGGTCCCCATGATCACCCCGACCCGGGCCGGGTCTTCCGCCGTGAGCCGTAGTTGGGCGTCGCGCACGGCCTCAGCCGCAGCGACCAGGGCCAATTGGATCACCCGATCCATCCGGCGCGCTTCTCGGGAGTCGAAATAATGGAGCGGATCGAAATCTTTCACCTCGCCCGCAATTTGGGCCCGGTACCCGGTGGTATCGAATCGCGTAATCCGGGCGATTCCCGAGCGGCCGGCGCAAAGCGATTCCCAGGTGGCCGGCATGTCGTTGCCTACGGGAGTGATCATGCCCAACCCCGTCACCACTACCCTGCGGTTCACAGTATTTACCAATTGCCTATGCCTCCACCACGTTCTGCGCCATTGCTCCAACCTGGTCTGCTTAGCTAGCCTGGTTTTTGGGCATTGTACCGCACGGTTCCTGGCGCTGTCAACGGATGACCGGTCTTGTTCGGGGCGCGGGCCTCTGTTATAATGGGCGCAAGCCGCCATCTACCCCCTTGCAGCGTAAGCCCTGGCTGGGCCTGTGGCGTTGGCCCACGCGAAAGGATGGATCGATGATCGCCCCGTCTGCTGCCCTCGTCCGCTACCGGCGCAACGAGGGGCCGTGGCAGGACGCCACCTTCGCCCAGCCGGAGGTGATTCTGGGCCGCGCGCCCGGTTCCGATCTGCGCCTCGACGACCCCGACGTTTCCCGCCAGCACGCCCGGTTGACCCTGCGCGCCGACGGCATCTGGCTGACCGATCTTGGCTCCACCAACGGGACCCAGGTGGCGGCGCAGCCCCTGGCCCCGCGCCGGCAGGTGCTCCTGCCGGCCGGCCAGGCCTTCACCATTGGGCCGTTCACCCTCGCCGCCCAGTTCATCCCCGAAGCTGCGCCCGTCGCGCCACCGGGCTTGCCGGAGCCCGGCCCTCCCCTGCCGCAAGGACCGCGCGGCACCGTCCAATTGGCCAGCCCGGCCGCTCTCTCCCCCGCCGCCCCGGCGGGCCCGGACGCGACCGTGCGCGCCAGCGCCAACACCGTCGAACCCCCCACGACGCTCCGGCCTCTGGACTTCACCGGCTCCGAGCAGATCACCCTGGGGCGGGCGGCGGACAATACGGTGGTGCTCGATCATCCGCTGGTCAGCCACTATCACGCCCTGGTGGAGCGCATGGGCAGCCGCTTCCATGCGCAAGATCTGCGCAGCACCAACGGCGTATTTGTCAACGGCACGCGTATCGAGCGCGACGCCTGGCTGAAGGAAGGCGATGAAATCCGCATCGGCCCCTACGCTCTGGTCCTCTCCGGGCAGCGGTTGGAAGTGTTGGCCGACGCGGGCCTGGGCATCGCGGCCCGGGGCCTGCACCAGCGTGTGTCCCGCCAGGTCAACCTGCTGCAAGATATCAGCCTCACCATCCGCCCGCAAGAATTCGTGGCCATCGTGGGCATGAGCGGCGCGGGCAAGAGCACTCTGCTGAACGCCCTCAGCGGCTACCGCCCCGCCACGCAGGGGCAGGTGCTGGTCAATAGCCTCGACCTCTACCAACACTACGACCTGTTCCGTAACGATATCGGCTATGTGCCCCAGCGCGATATTGTCCACATGGAGCTGACGCCGCAGACGGCCCTCGATTATGCCGCCCAGTTGCGGATGCCGCCCGACACCACGCGCAGCGAGCGCCAGGAGCGGGTGCGGGCGGTGCTGGCGGATCTCGGCCTGCTCGAGCGCAAGGACGTGCCGATCGCCCAGTTGTCGGGTGGGCAGCTCAAGCGCGTCTCGATCGGCGTCGAGTTGCTCACCAAGCCCCGCCTCTTCTTCCTGGACGAGCCGACCAGCGGCCTGGACCCCGGCACCGAATATGAGATGATGAAGCTGCTGCGCCGCCTGGCCGACCAGGGGCGCACGGTGCTGCTCGTGACCCACGCCACGAAGAACGTCATGCTCTGCGACAAAGTGATCTTCATGGCCCGCGGCGGGTATCTGGCCTACTTCGGCCCGCCGGAGGATGCACTGGCCTACTTCGATCAATACCGCACACCCCGCGAGCGCCGCGAAAAGGAGATGGAGTTCGACGACATCTACCGCATCCTGGGCGACGCAGCGCGGGGCACGCCCGCCGAGTGGGGCACGCGTTTCCGCGCCCACGCCGCGGGGTTGGGGGTTGGGGGTCAGGGGGTAGGAGACGCCGACGACGGAAGCAGGGGCGGCGATCCGGGGGCGGCCCGGCCCCAATCCAAAATCCAAAATCCAAAATCCAAAATCAAGACGGCCTGGCGGCAGTTCCTCATCCTCTCCGCCCGCAACGTCAAGATCTTGACCCAGGATCGACTGGCGCTGGCGCTGATGCTCGCCATCGCGCCCGTCCTCGGCATGTTGGATTTCGTCTATGGGCCGAACCTGTTTGACCCCGTGAAGGGCAATGCGGCGCAGACGATCACCGTCTGGTTCATGGCCGCTATCACCACCACGCTGGTGGGCGCGCTGGCCGGCGTGCGCGAGATCGTCAAAGAGGCGGACATTTACCACCGCGAGCGGGCGGTCAATATCCAGATCCTGCCGTATGTGCTATCCAAAGTCTGGGTCGGCGTCGTCCTGGCGCTCTACCAGGCGGCGGTACTGTTGTTCTTCCGGGACTTCTTTGTGCATCTGCACCTGCCCGATCCGGCGCACTACCTGGCGCTCTACGTGACCTTTTTCCTGTCCATCCTGGCCGGCTATCTGGTGGGGCTGACCATTTCGGCCGCGACGCTGAACCAGAGCACGGCGCTGCTGCTCATCGTCGCGGCCCTCGTGCCCCAGTTCCTTTTTGCCGGGGCGCTCCTGCCCCTGGACCTGATTCCCGGCGGCGAGCAGGTCAGCGTGATCATGCCCACCCGCTGGACGCTGGAGTCCTTCATCTACACCAGCGGCATCGGCGAGCGGCTGGCCGCCGACGTCGGAGTGGGGGGCGCTTCCTGTTGGGCGCTGCCCAAGGCGGAGCGGGTAGCCTTGACCGATACGCAGAAGGCGAGTTGCGGTTGCCTGGGCGCGAACCTGTTCACCCACTGCGGCGACTTCCCCGGCCTGCGCGCGCCCGAGATCTACACCGCCGCCGCCCAGAGCGCCCTGGCCCAGCCGCAGCCGGTCGAGCCGCCCGCGCCGCTGCCCCTGCCGTCGCCGTCGCCGCCGCCCCCGCCCGCCCCC
>DATGEF010000057.1:0-6742 GCA_035310405.1 Chloroflexia bacterium
CCCCCGCAGGGGATTAGCCTCATTCCAACTCATAGAATTCGCGCCAATGCTGCGATCGGCCTGTTACGCGCCCTATTTGCTGGTCACGGAACCGCGAGTGACGCGGCCTGCCGGTCCCGCGGCCCCGCTGCTCGCCGGGCGGCGTGGGGCGCCCAGGCGTTGCACCTATTATCGCCCACTTTTCCCGGCCCGTCAATGGTCTGCATCGTCCCACGTTTTGTCCATCCGGGCGATCGGCAGGGCTTCGCCGTCCGGCATCGCGATGGCCAGAAGCTCGACGACCCGGTACCCCATCGCCGTGTAGAGGGGTTCTCCTGGCAGAGTCGCGCCGAGCTCTAACCGGTGGAAGCCGGCCGCCCGGGCCGCGTCTTCACAGGCGCGCATGATGCGGCGCCCGATGCCCCGCCGCGCCCACGCGGGATGCACATAGAAGGCCCGGATGCGCGCGGCGTCGTGGGCGGGGTCGAGCAGCAGGTCGGCGGCCGCCTTGGTTTGGTCGCCCCCGTACAGGGTCTGGCGCTTACTCCAGCCGCCGGCCCCGACGATTTGCCCCGCCTGCTCCGCGACAAAGTACGTGCCGTCGGCAATCAGCTGGGTATCGACCCCGAAGATGTAGCGCAACGCGCTCTCAATCTGGGCCGGCGTGTAGTACGGCGCACTCAGGGCCCGTACCGAGGCCGGAATCAGTTCGCGCAGCGCCGGAATATCCGCGATGGTCGCGCAACGAAGCTCGATAACCACTTCTCCTGGGCTGGGGTCAGCCGCCGCCCGGCGCTCCCACCCCCGTGTGCCGCAACCAGGGCGCGTACACACCGCATGCATCACCCTCACCCGCGCCCGGGAGAGGGCAGGGTGAGGGCCGCCTGTTGCCCGCAGCCCCCTTGCGGGGATTACGCCCTTTCGGACACTTCTCCACCCTCGGGCCGAGTTTTTGGCCCATGAAGTTTCAGCCCCCTCGCGGGGATTACGCCCCTTCGGACCGGCGGGACTCCTGGCGGCCCACGATGCAACTGTGGTTTCAGCCCCTAGAGGTTTCAGCCCCCTCGCGGGGATTACGCCCTTTCGGGCCTCCGATGGCCATCCGCACGCCAAACCCGTGCGACGAGTTTCAGCCCCCTCGCGGGGATTACGCCTCTTCGGACACGAGTTCTGGACCAACCAGGCTCCGTAGCACACTTGAGGCTAGTTTCAGCCCCCTCGCGGGGATTACGCCCTTTCGGACGTCATGAGTATGATGTGGGCCGAAAAGGGCAAGCTGCTGTTTCAGCCCCCGTGCGGGGATTACGCCCTTTCGGACAGCTTTGTGATCACTGCTCCTAATTCTGCCTGCTATTAGCCCCATTTATTTACAGGAGATAGGCAGTGCGGCGGGGGCGCGAGACGGGCACTAAAGTGCCTACTACGAACGGATCCCGGCATGGGTACGTGCCGGTTGGTAGTCGGCGCTTGAGCGCCCCCGCCGCCCCAGTTCATACTTTCCCCACCGCGCGTAACTCCTATTATTTAGGGAACCCAGCGAAAAGAAGCCTTCCCTTCCTTCCATACGCTTCGCGCAGGACCCGCGTATGCCTTCGTGTTTCTTCGTGCCCTTCGTGGATGATTTATCGCGCCCGCTTCCCTTAGCATATTGTCGCACACGCGCGACGCGCTGTCAAACGCGGTCAAGGCGGGTCGGCGGTGGCCCCGCGCTGATACCGCTCTTGCCAGTTCAGCAATTTGGCGTTGCTGGCATTTTCGACCAGCGCGGCCGCGACCAGCGTGTCCAGCTTCCCGCGGGCCTCCGCCCATTCGAGCAGGTTGAATACCCGCTCGCGGAGGTTGGCCCCGCCTGCGATGACCTCCAGGTTGGCGTCCAGGCCGTAGAGGGCCACCCGGCGCAGATCCCCCTCGTTCGGACAGGCGCTGAGCAGGGCCTCTTCTAACTCCTTGCGCATTACCGGCGTCAGGCTCAGCGGTACTTCTGTCAGGGGGGATACCCCGCCGCCCCGGGCCGCCGGGCCGAGGGTGCAGGCGCGCCGGTAGCGTTGCTCGTCTTTCAGAAAGTCATAGACCGTCACAGGGGCCAGGGCCGTCAGCCGGCGGCCCAGCAGCACGGCCAGCGCCGCCGGCAAGGCGGCGAACAGGTGGATGTGCCGCACGCCGCCGTCGCTCAGCTTTTTCAACTCCTGGCCGACCTGCTGGGCCATCGCCGCGGCGTGGCCCGCGTCGCGCACCGCGTCGTCGCCGGGCCCCTCCGGCGGGGTAAACCGCAGGTGGCGGCCGTAGGCCAGCGCGTGGGCCCGGCAGTAGTCCGTCGTGCCCCGCGCCGTGTCCCGGGTCACCGCCAGCTCCACCACCGCGACTTGCGCATCGCCCGGGCCGGCGGCATGGGCGAGGATCAGCGGCGGCGGGCCGGGGGCGGGCGGGGCCAGGCCCCAGGTGCCATCCCGGCTGGCCACCGTCAGGGTGAAGCGGGCAGCCATCGGCAAGGCAAACCCGCAGGCCAGGGCGGCCGGCAGCTGGCCCTGGGCGTCCAGGTGCAGGCTCCGGCTGGGGACCTGCGCGCTGAGGGCATCCTTCACGTCGGCGAGCGCGGGCAGCAGCATCGTGTCCCAGGCATCGCCGGGGCCGGCCTCGGCGGGCACCAGCTCCGTCCAATCGAGGTCCAGGTCGAGGCTGGGCCAGGGCGGGGTATACGCCACCGTCCGCAGGCAGAGATGCGGCTCATAGTGGCGGCCGGCCCCGACCCGGCGCCACCGCCCGGTCAGCGCCGCCTCCAGCGCCCGCCGGGCGATCCCGCCCAGGATCGCGGCGCCGGTGCCCGGGGGGCGCTCGGATTTTGGATTTTGGATTTTGGATTTTGGATTGAGAGACGTAGGACCCATGGTCAAGACCGGGAAGGCGGCCAGGGAGGGCAGCCCCTGCGCCCGGCAGAACGCCTCCACCTCCTGCGTCGTGACCCGGTCGAAAATCGGCAGCAGGTCAAAGTCGGGATCGCGGTCCGCGCGCTGGACGGCGGCCGGCAGCGCGGCCGCCGCGGGGCTGTCGCTGGCCAGGGCCTCCGGGCTCAGATAGAGGAGCGCGACATCGGCGGCGGCCACGGCGCGCTGGATCGCCGGCGTGCCCCCGCGCCCGCCGTCGCTCGCGGGCGGCCAAACGCGCAGCCCCCGCGCCCGCAGGTGATCCCGCAGGGCCGCCATCGCCGGCTCGCTACCGGGCGCCGCCCCGAGGAACACCGTGGCCGGCACCGCCTCGCCCGCGGCGGTGGCTGCGCGGTCCTGTGCCTCGCCCATGCGCCGCTCCTCCTCCCCGTCTGCGCCCCGGCCCGCCGGGGTGCTGTCTCTCCCCCGCCGCTTCCGGCGCGGGCCATGGCCCAGCACCGACGCCCTGTTGCCTACACGATCGGTCCGCTCCTGAACCGCGCCGCGCGGAGGACCGCCGCGCTTCCCACTGCGGCACGGCACGCCGTGCCCCTACAAAGCCAAACAACGCAGCGCCCCCCCGCCGGGCGGCTACACCAGGTCGGGGCGCCCGCGGGCCGGGATGTAGGGGATCAGCCCCTTGCGGAAGGCTTCTTCATAGATCGGCCGCATCTGCTGCGGTACCCGTTCTTCGGTCGGCTCAGGCATATGCTTCCTCGCTGCTACAACCTCGGCTGCTCTACACCAGGCGGCATCTGCTGTCTATTGTAGCATATCCTTCGCCGCGCGAGCACCCCCAGCCCGCGCGGGGGTGCTCGGCCGCTTTTTGTACAGGCGGTGGCCCGCCAGTGGGCGGCGCTGCACCTGCGCCCCTATCTGCTCCAGAAAGGGCCGGGGGTAGGGCGGCCGGGGGCCGTGTAGGGGCGAGGCATGCCTCGCCCGTGGTGGGGCGCGGATCTGCTGGAGGCCGTGTAGGGGCGAGGCATGCCTCGCCCGTGGTGGGGTACGGATCTGCTGGTCAGCCGGGGCGCCCGCGCCACGCGGGGGACCGCCGCGCTCCCCACCGCGGGCGAGGCATGCCTCGCCCCTACAGCGAATTATCGCACCTCCGCGCGGCTAGGAGAGTCACGAGTCGTCTGTGCAAAAGCGGCTGAGCACTTCCCGCGCCAGGGGGCGGGCAGCATTGGCCAGGGGTAGGGGCACAGCGTGCCGTGCCGCGGTGGGGAGGGCGGCGGCCCCCCCGCGTGGCGCGGGCGCCCAGCTGGTTGGGCTCCCGCTCAGGGCACGGCACGCCGTGCCCCTACAAGCCAAGACCTCCGCCGCCGCGCGAGAACCCCCAGCCCGCGCAGGCGGGCTTCGGACCCGTAGCCGCGACTTTAGTCGCCAGGCGAGCGCCGCGCGCGCACCCCCAGCCCGCGCAGGCGGGCTTTGCTCGGCGTTGCCGCGGCTTCAGCCGCCGGGCGACCGCCCCCGGTTGCGGGCGGGCCGGCGGGGGTGTATACTCGGCAGCACCGGAGACCCCCACGGCGCGCTCCGGACGCGCAGGATCGCCGAGGCCCGCCATGTTACGCAAGCAGCTGATCGATCTCCAGGAGTATACCGGCGCCGAGCCGGGGTTCCGCTGGCGCGGGCGCGAAGTCACCCGGCTGGAAGGGTTTACCGACGCCGCCTTTGCCTTCGCCATCACCCTGTTGATCGTCTCGCTGGAAGTGCCCCACACGTTCGCGGAGCTGGTCGACGTCACCAAGGGCTTTGGCGCCTTCCTGCTCACCTTTGCCGTGCTCATGCTCGTCTGGTACCAGCACTTCCGCTTCTTTCGCCGCTACGGCTTGCAGGATACGACGACCGTCGTGCTGAACGCGGTCTTGATCTTTGTCGTCCTGTTCTATGTCTACCCGCTCAAATTCCTCTACGGCTGGATCATCGACCAGGCCACCGGGGCACCGGCCACCGTGCGGCTGCCCAGCGGCGAGCTGGCCGAGGTGCTGCCGCCCGCCCAGGCGCCCCTGCTGATGCTGATGGCCGGCCTGGGTTGGCTGGCCGGGATCGTCGTCTTCGGCCTCTTCTACTGGCGGGCCTACGCGCTGCGCGCGCAGCTCGACTTGAGCCCGTTCGAGGCCTTCGTCACGCGGGAGGAGCTGCAGAACTGGGGACTGGCCGGCGCTGTGACCCTCACCACCCTGGCCAGCCTCCTCGTCGTGCCCGCCCCCGCGGCCGTCTGGACCCTGGCGATCTACGGGCTCTACTTCCCGCTGCGCGCCTGGCATTACTGGGCCCTCAGCCCGCGCCGCAAGCAGCTGGCGGCCGCCGGCGTGGAACCGCCCCCCACGCCGCAGGACGCGTTCCCGCCGTAGCTATACTACTCACGCCAGGCGCCGGTAATAGCGCAGCACCGCGCAGAGCCGGTCCAGGGGCAGGGCGTGGGCCGTGCGCCCCTCCGCGCCGGCCATCGTCGTGGCCATACAGAGCGCATTGACGATCGCTTCTTCGGTTGCCTCGATCGCGGCCTCGAACAGGGGGGTCAGGGCCTCGTGGGGCAGCATGTGGACCTCCAGCGGGGCGCTGCCGGAGGTGCCCAGCCGGCCGCGATTAGCGGTCGAAAACGCGAGGAAGATATCCCCGCTGGAATTCGCCGCCACCCCGCCCATCCGGCCCACGGCCAGCCCCGCGCGGGCGGCCAGGCGCCGGCATTGCCCCGGCAGCAGCGGCGCGTCGGTGGCCAGCACCACGATGATCGAGCCGGCGCCGTCCGCCGGCATGACCCCGGGCAACGGGACGACCTCCGGGCCGATCTCCCGGCCCACCGGCACGCCGTCGACCCGCACCAGCGCCCGCTGCCCATAGTTGGCCTGGACCAGCGCGCCCACCGTCCAGCCGCCCGCGGCCGCGTCCAGCACCCGCGAGGCGGTGCCGATCCCGCCCTTGAAGCCGTGGCAGATCATCCCGGTCCCCCCGCCCACGCAGCCCTCCGCGACGGGGCCCGTGGCCGCCGCGTCCAGCGCCGCGAACACGTCTTCGGGCGTCACATGCAGGCCGTTGATGTCGGACAGGAAGCCGTCCCAGGTCTCGGCCACGACCGGCAGGCTCCAGGCCACGGCTGGCTCGCCGCCGCTGTGCGCCACGTCGTAGCGGATCAAGGCGTCGCGGACGACGCCCACGCTGTGCGTATTGGTCAGCGCGATCGGCGTGGTCAGCAGGCCGGACTCCTCCAGCCAGATCGTCCCAGTCATCTCGCCGTTGCCATTGAGCACGTGGTAGCCGGCGAACAGCGGGTCGCGGCCGGGGTGCCCCGCGTGCGGCAAGATCACGGTCACGCCCGTCCGCACCGGCCCGCGGCCGACCACGCACGGGCCGGCCGGCCCGGCGATCCGGGTGGTGTGGCCCACGCGCACCCCGGCCACGTCCGTGATGGCGTTCCAGGGGCCGGGGGCCAGCCGCCCGATATGGATGCCCAGATCGCGCGCCCGCTGGCGGCCGGGCGCCGGGGCGGGGTCGGCGAGGCGGTCGGCCATCGCATGCTCCTTTAGGATGCCCGGCGGCTGAAGCCGCGGCAACGCCGAGCAAAGCCCGCCTCCGCGGGCTCTACGGGGTGGTGCCCGCCGCCGGGGATTATCCTCATTTCAACGCTCGTCTTCCCTGCCCCACGGCTGTGGCAAAGTCAGCGACGCCGCCTGGGGGTGCGGCAATTGTCATTCTGAACGCAGTGAAGAATCCGTCTCTGACCCGCGGAGACGGACTCTTCGCTGCGCTCAGAGTGACAAAATCTCGACTTTGCAACAGCCGTGTTCCCTGCCCTCCAAGACTTCAGGAGCGGACCGATCGGGCAGGCAACGGGGCGTCGG
>DATGEF010000058.1:0-7143 GCA_035310405.1 Chloroflexia bacterium
CTGTTTGCGCACCCCCGGCGCGCGGTAAGCGCCCCTAATCGCGGCCCGGCGGGCTCAGGGTCCGGGGGCCCGCGGGGCGCAGGTCGGGCCGGACGCCAGCGAGTTATAGACGATTTTGGCGATCTGACCCCGCGTGGCCGGGTTATATTGGCGGAAGTAGGGCCGATTCTGGTTGTCACACGGCTCGCCCGGGCCCCCGCAGCTATAGCCTGAGATCACGCCATGGCAGGCCGCCGTCTCCACAAAGGGGTAGAAGGCCGTCCCGGGGAGCACATCGGCGAAGGTGCCTGGCCCCGGCGGATCGATCAGCGTCCAGCCCGCCGCGACGGCGTCGATCTTGGCCAGTTGGCCGCGCGTCACATTGGCATAGGGCCGGAAGTAGGGGCGGTTGCTGCTATCGCACGGCTCCTGCGGGCCGCCACAGGTATAGCCGCTGACGATCTGGCCGGCCGCCGCCGTCTCGATCACACTCCAGAACGGGTTGGCCGGCGGCACGTCGGCGAAGGTGTGGGCGCCGCCCACCGGGGTGACGATCGGCTTGTTGAAGCCCAAGACGACGATCTTGACCATCTGCGCCCGGGTCGTGTTGTTATAGGGCCGGAAGCTAAAGGTCCCATCCCCATTGCTGTAGCCCGAGATCACCCCATGGCAGGCCAGGTACACGACCGGCGTATAGAAGTAGTCCGTCGCATGCACATCCGTGAAGCTCAAAGAGCACGGCGTAGCGGTCGCGGCGGGCACGACGGTGGCCGTGCGGCTGGGCACGACGGAAGCTGTGTTGCTGGGCGCGGCGGTGGTCGTGCGGCTGGGCATGGCGGTGGCCGTGCTGCTGGGCGCGGCAGTTGCCGGGGTGCTGGGTGCCGTGGTTGCGGTGTTGCTGGGCGCGGCGGTGCGCGTCGGCGTGTTACGGGTCGGCGTCACGGTTGGCGTGGGGAAGGGCGTGTTCGTCGGACCGCCAGGCGTGACGGACGGGCCTTGCGTCGGCAGATTGGTCGGCGTGGCGGTGACCGTGGGCCCGCCCAGCGTCGGGCTTGGCGGCGGAGTCGTAGTCGGCACCTGGGTGGCGGTGCTGGTGCCGGTCGGCACAGGCGTGGCCGTGGAGCCCCCGGGCGTCTGCGTCGGCGCGGGCGTGGGCGTATTCGGCGGCGGGAAGCGCGACTTGCTCGTCCAGGTGCCCCAACTGCCGAACATATCGTTGATCGCCTGGGTGTACTCCTCAAAGTGCCAAAGGGTCACGCCATCCGGGTCGGTGACCGATCCCGAGAAATCGCCGTAGCGCGTCGCGCTAAACCCGGTTTCCACCTGCTCGCCCGCTTTGATCGTCGTCTCCGGCCCCATCGCGCCGGGCGGATCGGTCGCCAAGCGGCCGGTGTGGCGGATACCGATAAAATCGGTCAACGAGGAAAAGGCGTAGGCGAGCTCGACATTGCCGGCGCTGTCCACGGCCAGGTTGGGATAGGCGCGGGACTCGTTCGTGCCGCTGATAATGCCTTGCTGGAGCAGCGTGGGCGTGCTATCCAAATTGCCGAGCTGGTACCATTGGATGCAGTCGACGACACTCGTGCCGGCATTGCAGCCGATAGCATGGGTGGCGTAAAGGGTGTTATTGGTCCACATGCCGCCCAGGGTTCGGGCATCAATATAGCCGGGCGGCGGCATGGGCTGGCCGGGCGGGGGCTGGACCAGCGAGACGGGCTGGAGAAAGGTCGCGACGTCGACGCCGCCGCCTTGCACGAAAGTATTCGCGCCGAAGGGGTCGGTCCAGTGCCAGAGCGTGATGCGCGTGCTGGGCGCGTCCGAGTTGTTGACGAAATAGTTGGTGTGGGTCGGCAGCCCGATATTGAACAGCACGGGCCGCAGGGTATCCGCCGTGGTCGAGTCGGAGTTCAGCAGCACATCGGTGAAGATCTGCGTCGCCGTGACCGCACCTCGGTACATGGCGGCTTTATCGTAGGCATTGACACGCGCCGACAGTTGCTGGGCGCCGCCTGGCGGATAGAGATTGCCGGTGGTAAAAAGCGCCTGCTGGCCCACGGAAATGTGCGGGAAATCATACAGCGCCTGCTGGCCCTGGTAGTCCTGCTCGAAGCAGTATTGATTAAAGGCGGTGGTGGGATCCGGCGAGCGCGATACCGCCAGGCTGACGAAGGATGGAACCTGCGCGGTCGCAAAGCGCAAAATGCCGACCGTGAAGCGATCAGTGGCCGGATCGTAGGCCACGATCGGATCTGAGCTGGTCAGGCCGCTGGCCCCACAGCTACCGAAGAAAGTATCATAGTTGATGGGCGCGGTCAGCGGGGTACCGGTTTTGCTGAAGACCAGGAAGGCCTGGTTGACGCCGATGATCACATGGTTCGGCCCGGCCGCCATATCACCATCCGGCGGCACGCAGAAGCAGGGCCCGCCCGCCCCGCCCGACTCTTCCGAGCTGATGCCGTTGAAGCCGGTGATGATCCCGGGGGCGGTGATGCTGCCGAACAGCCCGGCCAGTCCGCCCCCGGGCGCACCGGGGGCGGCCGCCGCGGCCCCGGCCGGCGCACCCACGCGATGGAACGGGAGGATGGGGAAGGCGGGCGGGCGCGGATCGGCCGGCGGCAAGGTCCGCAAATCCACCACCCGCAGCCGGGCGGCGGGGCCCGGGAGAGGGCGCCCGGTTACAATCGGGGATGCCGGGATGGGGGCGCCAACAGCGCGCCCCGGCCCCTGGGCGAATCCCACGCCGAGCAGCAGCAGGGCCAGGGGCGCCACCACCCAGAGCGCCCGCAGCGAGCGGCGGGTGCGCAATAGAATAGTCAGCATGAGCGTCTCCTCCGGGCGAGCAGGTGTGGGCCATAGGCCAGGGTCTCGCTATGCTATAACGCAGGGGCGCATCCGGGTGTACGGGGCGCGGGGCGCGGGACGCCGGGCGGCTGAAGCCGCGGCAACGCCGGGCGCAGCCCGCCGCCGCGGGCTGGTGGGCGTCCCTATGGGACGGCTGCGCGCGCAACGCACGTGCAGCGGGTTGGGTTTCTGATAATTGGTGTGTGGGCGTTGATATTGATAGGCCGGCCCTGGGCGTTGATTGGGGGGTGTGGAGCACCGGCCGCCTCTATGATTCCTATGCGGCGTAGACGGCTCCGCAACGCTATGGCGCGGGGGGCGGGCCGCCACTGGCCACGAAAGTTTCAACGGCTCCCTCGCCATAACCTTCTCTACTCTCCCAGCAGCGACTCTTCCAGGTCCAGGTCGCGCTGCACCGCGCGTAGCACCTCGTCGTTGATCGTACCTTGGTTGCGCAACCGGATAAGCTCCTGGCGCTCGGCCCCGAGTAGCTCACGTTGGGCGCGGCGATAGGCGCTGGTGTGTTCTTCGGCGAGCTGGCGTTCGCGCGCTGCGGTGCCATCCAGGGTCGAGGATTGGTGGCGGATGCGCTCGGCATAGTGGCTCCGCAGATCGTCCAGCAACGCCTCGGGCAACCAGTCCTCGCGGGCCAGCTCTTCCAGCCGCGCGCTGCCCGCCCGGCTGGACTTGAGCCGGGCCTTCGCCTCCTCCCGCTCCGCTCCGCCGTCTTCTTTGAGCCGCAACAGGCGGATCAGCGGGGTCAGGCTAAGTCCTTGCAACACCAGCGTCACGAGGATGATGCAGAAGGTCAGGAACAAGATCAGATCGCGGTCAGGGAAGGCCGTGCCCGCCGCCGTCAGCAGCGGGAGGGCCAGGGCCGCGGCCAGCGAGTCGACGCCGCGCATACCGGCCCAGGCGATGACGGCGGCTTCACGCCAGAGCTTGCCGGGCGCACGCGCCGGCACAGGCGGCGCTGGTTTGGCGGTAGGCCGTGGGGCGCCGCCCAGCGCGTGTGGCAGGTACGCGGTGGGGACGGCCCAGACGATGCGCACCAGAATGATCGTCAGACTGATGACCAGCGCGTCCCGCAGCAAATCGGGTAACGCCCGATTGGCGAGCTGCGCCACGATAATGGGGAGCTGGAGCCCAATCAAGATGAAGGCGAGGCCGTTGAGGAGAAAGACCATCATGCCCCAGATCGCCCGAATCTGCAGACGCGTCCCGGCGCTCAGGAAGCGCGGGTCGGAGCTGCGCCGCCCGACGTAGAGCCCGGCGGCCATGGTGGCGACGATGCCCGAGGTCGCGAGCACTTCGGCGGCGAGATACGCGGCAAACGGCATCAGCAGCGAGATCGTGATTTCCACGGGCGGATCGTCGAGATGCGTGCGCACCCAAGCAAAGACGTAGCCAACGCCCAGCCCCACCACCGTGCCCCCGATAACGGACCACACAAACTGCAGACCGGCTGCTGGCCACGAGAAGAGCCCCGTCACCGCCGCGGCCACGAGCACGCGGTAGGTAACAAAAGTCGCCGCGTCGTTCAGCAGCCCCTCGCCTTCCAGGATCGTTATGATGCGCGGGGGCACCCGCAGCCGCTGCGCGACGGCCGTCACCGCCACCGCATCGGTCGGCGAGACCACAATGCCCAGCACAAAGGCCGGGGCCCAGGCCAGGCCGATCGCTTGATGGGCGACGACGGCCACCACCAGCATGGTGAAGAAGACCAGCCCAAACGCCAGCAGCACGATGTAGCCGAGGTTGGCCCGCAGGTCCCGCAGCGATGTATCGAAGGCCGCCGCGGTGACCAGGGGCGGCAAGAAGAGGAGCAGGACGATGTTCGGATCGAGCTCCATGCGCGGCAGGTTGGGCACGACGGCCAGGGCCAGTCCGCCCAGCACCAGCAAGATGGGGTAGGGCACGCCAACTTTGCGGGCGATAGTGACCAGGGCCACGACGACGACAAGTAACCCCAGCACTATTTCGATCAGGCCCACCGAAGAGCACCGCTATTGCTGATAGCGCTCCACGACCGCGGCGTCGCGGAGCTTGGCCTCCTCCGGGTCGCGGCCGTACTCGCGCAGGGCGCGCCGCTGCCGCAGCAAATCCCAGCAGCGATCCAGGGCCACCTCCAGCTCCTGCAACCGGGCGTGCTGCGCTGCGCTCAGGGGGCCCTGTTCGCCGGCTTCCCACAGCGCGTGCTCTTCGGCCACCAGCTCTTCGATCGAGTTCGAGATTGGCCTGTCGTCCATCAAAAGATCCTCCCCATGGAATACGCTACGCTGGCGCGCTCCTGTTAGGGAGCGTCGGTGGGGTCGAGGTCGTCGTCGAAGCGGGGCCGGGCGTCGTCGCTGGGCTCGTCGACGACGCCATCCGAGCCCAGGGGCAACTCGCGACCCCGGTCGCGGCTGGGCGTGGGGGGCGGATGCAACGGCGACAGGTCGGTGCGCGGCCGCGGTGCCGGGGGCACCGGCGACTCGGGGGCTCGAGGTTCGGACATAGGCTTCCTCCTAGGCGGCGGTGAGCGCCTGGCCCGCCGGCTGGCCAGACCAACGGAATCAGCAAGTCAGGCGCGAAGGGGCCGGGTCCGCCATTATAACACACCGCCCCGCGCACCGCCCACCAGGTACAAACAGCGTTGCAACACATGAGCCTGCCGAGCACGCGCCTGCCAAGTGCTGATCGAGGGCCGGTTGGATAGCGCCCAAGCACCGATCAACCAAAGCGTGCAAGACCCAACCTTCTCTGCAACACACTCCCCGCTGCACAGGACTCCCATGTCCGATTCGTTTCAATGGCTCACTCGCCATCACCTTCTCTGCAACCTCGCCATGCGCGGCATGATGCACGACATCAACAACGAGATGTTTCAATGGCTCACTCGCCATAACCTTCTCTGCAACATAGCGAAAGGAACAAGACCATGACCAACTCCAGTAGGTTTCAATGGCTCACTCGCCATAACCTTCTCTGCAACTGAGGACGTGGCGCTGGCCCGCACCGAGATCACCGGTTTCAATGGCTCACTCGCCATAACCTTCTCTACAACTTGCTTGGTGGACGTGATGCCGGCGCTGCCGATGTTTCAATGGCTCACTCGCCATAACCTTCTCTACAACGTTGCCGCCCACGATGAGGTCCTCTTCCTCGATCATGTTTCAATGGCTCACTCGCCATAACCTTCTCTACAACCCTCGAAAGTGGGGAGACTACGAAGGAAAGCGAAGCTGTTTCAATGGCTCACTCGCCATAACCTTCTCTACAACGTCGAGTTTGTTCCCGTTGATATGGTTGATGGTCAGTTTCAATGGCTCACTCGCCATAACCTTCTCTACAACCTCAGCACTGGCGCGGGCGGCCGCCAGCTTCCGCGTTTCAATGGCTCACTCGCCATAACCTTCTCTACAACGCGGGCCTGGTACCGGCGCGCGGGGTTTGTCGTCGAGTTTCAATGGCTCACTCGCCATAACCTTCTCTACAACGGCGACCAGCCTGGCGGCCGGCACCGCCACGTGGCAGTTTCAATGGCTCACTCGCCATAACCTTCTCTACAACGCTGGCGGCCAAAGCGCAAATGACGCGCGCCCTGAAGTTTCAATGGCTCACTCGCCATAACCTTCTCTACAACGGCCCCAGACCTGCTATACTAGAGGGGTAGAGAGGCGTTTCAATGGCTCACTCGCCATAACCTTCTCTACAACCGCTTGCGGGTAGATAATCCGGCTATCCTGCCCCAGCCCGGGGGCAGCCCGGTTTCAATGGCTCACTCGCCATAACCTTCTCTACAACTCTACGCATCGTCCGTCAAGGGATTGGAGGGCGCGGTTTCAATGGCTCACTCGCCATAACCTTCTCTACAACCTACCCGGATCTGCCTAAGCAGCAATTTCTCTTAGGTTTCAATGGCTCACTCGCCATAACCTTCTCTACAACTGCGTAGATCGTCCCGGCCCCGCGGAACAGCTTGGAGGTTTCAATGGCTCACTCGCCATAACCTTCTCTACAACGCGGTTGATGGCCCCGCCGGTAGCTCTGGGGTAGGTGTTTCAATGGCTCACTCGCCATAACCTTCTCTACAACCGGCGGGGACTCGCCAGACCCGGACGACGGATGGGCAGTTTCAATGGCTCACTCGCCATAACCTTCTCTACAACTTTGCCCTCACGCAAGCAGCGGCGAGCAGACAATAGTTTCAATGGCTCACTCGCCATAACCTTCTCTACAACGCTACAGTTCCGCATGTGTGTGCAATATCACGAGATGTTTCAATGGCTCACTCGCCATAACCTTCTCTACAACTAGCAAAGCCAGCGTGACAAGTCAATA
>DATGEF010000059.1:0-10035 GCA_035310405.1 Chloroflexia bacterium
GGGTGCCGCCAGGGATCCGGGAACTAACTCTGAGCCAGGTTCGTAACACCACACTATACCGTCCTCTTACGCCCGCCCACGCAAGGAGGATACCACATTTTCATCCCTGGCGGGTGCCCGGCAGGGCATGAAAAACTCTGAAGAAATGCGGCTGTCCACACAATGGGCACGCTGAGGAGCAATCCCCAAGCGAAGGGATGATTCTGAGGATCATGCATAAGGAAAATACCGCCAGCAAGCGCCCCTAAGGTTAAGGGTAGGAAGCACGGATAAATTACAACAAAACTGAATGGGGGCCAGTGCGGATCGCTCATAACAGCTAACAAGAGAGGTAATCCAAACTCTAAGCTGATCGCCACGATTAGCGTGGCGATCAGCTGGATGAAGGGTAGCACGTGCGGTAGCGCTTGGCGCAGGTGGTTCATTGCGGATTTTATCCTGCGCGGTTAATAGCGACAGGCCCGCATATAGCTTACAGCGTCATCGGGGTGCTGGTCCAGCACTCAGGTGCGCGTAGGTGACTCAGGCCCGGCCGTCACTCCCCATACGGCACCCAGATGTTCTTGACTTGCGTGGCTTCGCGGAGAAACTCCGGGCCGGCCCCCTGCACCGGGTCGTGCCAGGCGCGCGGGTGGCCGTAATTGACCCAGGTGCGCTTCATGTTCCCCGCGCTGGCCTCTTCGACCAGCGTGCTCCCGGCTGCCGTGCCGAAGTACCACAGCGCGTCCACGTCGTCATGCTCGGCCAGCACGCGGGTCAGCAGCTCGCGGGCGCCGGTCACGATATTGACCACCCCGGCGGGCAGGTCGGAGGTGTCGAAGACCTGGTAGAGGTCGGTGGCGCTGAGCGGGTGCGGCTCCGACGGGATGACCACCACGGTATTGCCCATGGCGATCGCCGGCGCCACCAGCGCGACGCAGCCCAGCAACGGGTGCTCGTGGGGGCAGGCGATGCCGATCACGCCGATCGCTTCGGGCATAGCGATCGTGACATTGCGGATCGGGGTGTGGTGGACCTGGCCATCGTATTTATCGGCCCAGGCCGCGTAGGTGAACAGGCGGTCGATGCTGGCCTCCACTTCCGCGCCGGCCTGCTCAGGGGCTTGGCCCGTGCTGGCGACCAGCCGCGCCGCAAACTCGGCCGCGCGGGCGGCCAGGTTCTCGGCGATATAATAGAGGATCTGGGCCCGGCTGTGCCCCGTGCTGTCCGCCCAGCCCGCCGCTTTGTGCGCGGCCTCGACGGCGTTGCGGATGTCTTTCCGATTGCCCTCGCCCACCTCGCCCAGCAAGTGCCCCTCCGGGCCATACACGGGTCGGCTATACCCCGAGTCGGGCCGGGCCTGCTTCCCGCCGATATACAGCTTCGGCGTGCGGTCGATGGGGGGGAACGCGGGTTGAGTTTTGAGTTTTGAGTTTTGAGTTTTGAGTTTTGAGTTTTGAGTTGAACTGCCGACTCCATCCTCACTGCCAACGGCCGCCTGCCGCCTGCCGTCTGATTCGTCGCTGCCTACTGCATACTGCCTACTGCCTACTGCGTCGTCACTGCCTACTGCATACTGCATACTGCCTACTCGCTCGTCCCACGCCGGCCGCACGTACTCGTACAGCCCCTCGCGGCCCCCTTCGCGGCCGAAGCCACTTTCGCGGTAGCCGCCGAAGCCGGCGGCGGCGTCGAACAGGTTCGTGCTGTTGACCCAGACGGTGCCCGCCTTCACGCGCCGGGCGATGTCGAGGGCCAGGTTCAGGTTGTCGCTCCAGACGCTGGCGGCCAGGCCGTAGCGGGTGTTGTTGGCCAGGGCGACCGCCTCGCTGGGCGTGCGGAAAGTCATGGCGACCAGCACGGGGCCGAAGATCTCCACCTGGGCGATCGTGGCGGCGGGCGCGACATTCGTGAAGAGGCTCGGCGGGAAGTAGCAGCCCTCCGTGGGGCAGGCCCAGGATGGCTGCCAGAGGGTCGCCCCTTCGTCCACCCCCTGCTGCACCAGGCCGCGGATCGTCTCCAGTTGCACCGGACCGACGATCGCGCCGATGTCGATCGCTTTATCCAGCGAGTCGCCCACCCGTAGCTTTTCCATACGCTCGCGCAGCTTGGCATAGAGCGGCTCGGCGATGGTCTCCTGGACCAGCAGGCGCGAGCCGGCACAGCAGACCTGCCCCTGGTTGAACCAGATCGCGTCGACGACCCCTTCGACCACGCTGTCCAGGTCGGCATCGTCAAACACGATAAACGGCGACTTGCCGCCCAGCTCCAGCGAGAGACGCTTGCCGCTGCCGGCCGTGGCCCGGCGCAGGCTGCGGCCCACGTCGGTCGAGCCGGTAAAGGCGATCTTGTCGACATCCGGGTGGCGGACCAGGGTGTCGCCGACCTGCCCGGCATCCCCCGTCAGGATGTTGACCACGCCCGGCGGCAGCCCGGCCGCCTGCACGATCTCGGCGAAGGCCAGCGCGGTCAGCGGCGTGAATTTGGCCGGCTTGAGCACGACCGTGTTGCCCATGGCCAGCGCCGGGGCGATCTTCCAGGCCAGCATTAGCAGGGGGAAGTTCCAGGGGATGATCTGGCCGACCACCCCGAGCGACACATACCCGGCCAGCTCACTCGCCATGAGTTGCGCCCACCCCGCATGGTAGTAGAAATGGCGCGCGACCAGCGGGATGTCGATATCGCGGGTCTCGCGGATCGACTTGCCGTTATCCAGCGACTCGAGCACGGCCAGCAAGCGGGCCTGCTTCTGGACCTGGCGGGCGATCGCGTAGAGGTAGCGGGCCCGCGCGTGGCCGGGCAGGGCACTCCAGGCCGGGAACGCCGCCCGCGCCGCGGCCACCGCCGCGTCGACATCGGCGGGCCCGGCGGCCGCGACCCGGGCCAGGGGCTGGTTATCGGCCGGGCTGCGGGTTTCCAGGTACTGCCCGCTCTGTGGTGCCACCCAGGTCCCATTGATGAAGAGCTGGAGCTCACGCCCGTGGCCGTCGAGCCAGGCCCGGGCCGGATCCCGGGACTCGGGGGCCGGGCCATAGACCATCGTCTCAAAAATCTCCGCGACCGTCGGCATCGGGATCTCCTTCTGATCAGTTACGAATCTGGGTATCCACGAAGGACACGAAGATCACGAAGGGTTTAGTTTACGAAGAGTACGAAGAGTACGAAAATGGGGAGAGCAGTTTAGGTATCGCGTTTTCGTACGCTTCGGGTCTTTGGTGGATCAATGGACAAAGCGTTTCCACTCTAGCTTATGGGGGCTGCCGAAGTTGACCAGGAGCCCTACGCGGAAGCTGGTTGCTTTCAGGTAGTTGAGCACCTGGGCTTCCTCTTTCCCGGCCAGCTGATCGAGGGCTTTCAACTCGACAATGATATTGTCATAGCAGATGAGGTCGGCGATGTACTCCTTTTTGAGTTGGTGGCCTTTGTATCGAATCGCCAGAGTCTGCTGGCTGATAAAAGGAATGCTACGGTCACGCAACTCAATTTCCAGCGCCTCATGATAGACGGCCTCCAGGAACCCCGCGCCCAGCTCACGATGTACCGCAATCGCAGCACCGACGATCGCATACACTTCATCCTTGCCCACAATCTCGACGACGCTCAAGCGTTTCCCCCTCCGCCCTCTTCTTTACAACCCCCAATCCTCGCCCTCTTCCCCATCCTTCGTGAACTTCCTAATCTTCGTCCTCTTCGTCCTCTTCGTGTCCTTCGTGTCCTTCGTGGATCTAACGCGATCAGGCCATCGGGTTGTGATGCCCCGCCGCGTAATGGCCGGTGACGTAGTGCGAGAGCTGGCGCTCGATGTCGGCGAGCAGGCTGCTCGCGCCGAGGCGAAACAGGGCCGGCCGCAGCCAGGGGTCGCCCAGCTCCTCCTTCATCAGGATCAGCCATTCCAGAGCTTCTTTGGCGCTGCGGATGCCGCCGGCCGGCTTGAAGCCCACGCGGTGGCCCGTCTGCTCAAAGTACTCGCGGATGGCCCGGACCATGACCAGGCCCACCGGCAGCACGGCGTTGACCGCCTCTTTGCCCGTCGAGGTCTTGATGAAATCGGCGCCCGCCTGCATACAGACCAGGCTGGCCTGGCCCACCTGGCGCAGCATGGCCAGCTCGCCGGTGGCCAGGATGGTCTTCATGTGCGCGGGGCCGCAGGCGTCCCGAAAGGCGGCGACCTCGTCGTAGAGGGCCGGCCAATTGCCGGTCAGCACATGCGCCCGCGAGATCACGATGTCGATCTCGGCCGCGCCCGCTGCGACCGATTCTTTGATCTCCTCGATCTTGAGCCGCAAGGGGGTTTGCCCGGCCGGGAAGCCGGTCGAGACGGCCGCGACCGGGATGCCGGAGCCGGCCAGGGCCGCGACGGCGACCGGCACCAGGTTGTGATAGACACAGACGGCGCCGACCGTCAGGGGGGGCCCGGTCAGATTGAGGGCCGCGAGCAGATCCTGGCGCACCGGCTGGCGGGCCTTGGCGCACAGCCGCCGCACCGTGCCGGGCGTGTCGTCGCCGGCCAGGGTCGTCAGGTCCATGCAGGTGATCGCCCGCAGGAGCCAGGCGGCCTGCCATTCTTTCTTCACCGTGCGGCGGGTGCCGAGCGTTGCCGCCCGCCGCTCCACCGCGCTGCGGTTCACCCGCACCTGGCGCACCGCTCCCAGGTCGAGGGGTAGGCCCGGGTTGCGCGGCGGGGCCGTGATCGGCGGCGCCGGGCGCTCCAGCGTAGTGGTCATCGCATTCTCCTCCTGGCCGGCCCCGGCCTCGGGTACTGGACCCCCGGCCCCGCATTCGCCGCGGGCGGGTAGATTCCATTGTCCCCAAAGCGCGGCGCCCTGTCAAGAGATACTGCTGGCCAAGCCGGCCATTATTCGCCGGTTTTCGGCCGCCAGATCAGGTCATACGACAGGTGGCCGGGCGCGAGGAGGGTCCAGGTGACCTGCACGTCGGGGACGTGGACCAGGGCGGCGAGCCCTTCGATCACCCCTTGCAGCATCTCTGCCGGCATGACCTCGTCCTCGAAGTCCAGCCGCCAGTGCTGCGGGCCCAGTTCCCAGACGGTGCGCGTGCCGTAATTGGACTGGCCGGCGAGGGCGGACGGGATCCGCACCAGCACGCGCTCCAAACCCATCACGGGGATCGCGGCCAGCAGCACGCGTCCGAGGATCGACTGGCGATAGCCCACCAGGGAGTGCCGACCCCACAGCCGGCGGGCGGCGGCCAGCGAACGGCCCGGAAAACAGGCCAGGGCCAGCCGGTCGACGAGCTGGAAGCGGAGCAGCGCCGGGGGCTGCGCTTTGCCGAAGTGGCCCGTAAACTCGGCGCGGATCTGGGCTTCGAGGCCCGGCGGCAGCAACTCGCCGGCCATCTGGAACACCGTATCCAGCGGCAGGCTGTAGGCCTTGTCGGCGTCGGGCACCGGCGGGCGCGCCTGGTGGACGCGCGGCGCCGGGAGGCCCGGCGCGGCGTGGGGCGCCGGGCCGGCCGGGACCTCGCTCACGGTGGCGCCATTCGCCGCCGCCGGCGCCGGGTGTCGCGGATCGCGCGTTGGGGCGCGGGCACGGGGAGCGGGGCAGAATCGATCATGGCCGACCTCCTTCGGGGCCATTGTAGCACCATCGCCGGGGAAACACAACGGCCTGGCCGCGGCCCCGGTTTAGTGCTATACCAGCAGGATTTCACGCCACTTGGAGACATTGCCCCAAGCGCGGCGCCTTGTCAAGATGGCTGCGTGCCAAAACGCGGCCATTCCCGTTTGAAACAGAGTTATGATCGATCGGTTTCCTATCTGCGCCCGGCGCCGGCGCGTGTCCCACCCGCCTAGCCGCCAGGCGATCCTACTGGGCCTGCTGCTCGGCACGGTGGGTTGGCTGCCTGGCTGCCTGGAACCGGCGGCGCCCTCGCCGGGGCCGGCCGCTAGCGCCACGCCAGTGGGGGTCGCCTCGCCGGCCTGGCCGGCGACGGCCCATGTTGCCGCGCCGGCCGAGTCCACGCCATCCCTGGTGCCGGCGCCGGCGACGGCGACTCTCGCGCCCCCGCCGGCCTCCGCCACGGCCGGTCCGGCGCCCACGGCGCCGCCGACGATCGCCCTGGCGGACTTGCCGCCCCCGCCGGCTTACGCGCCCGAGCCCGACTGGCCGACGGACCTGCGGCCGACGCCTTTCCCGCCCCCGGCGGCGCTCCCCGATGCCGCCGGGCTGGCCCTGCCGGCCGCCCCGCCCCTCGCGGCGTTTGCCGCGGCCCTGCGGCCGGAGTTCGCCGGCGACCTGGCGGGGCAGACCGATCGTAGTCTCTACCAGATCGCCATGCGCCTGGACCCGGCGCGCCAACTGCTCCTGGGGCATGAGCGGATCGCCCTCACCAACCAGTCGGCCACGCCGCTGACCCGGGTGGTGCTGCGGCTGTACCCGAACTTCCCGGGCATCTTCGACGAGCGCAAATCGCCGATCGGCTTCCCGCGCCTGCAGGTCGACGCCGCCCGGGTGGATGGGGCGCCGGCCGATACCGGGTATCTCGACAACAATACGGCCGTAGCGATCACGCTCCCGCAGCCGCTCGCGCCCGGCGCCCGGCAGGCCGTGGAGCTGGAGTTCCGCTTGAGCACGGATGGCCTGGGACCCGCCCCCGATACGTGGTATTTCAAGTCGTTCTACCCCCTACTGCCCGTCTATGATTCGAACGGCTGGCGGCTGGATGTGACCGCCTTTCCCGACCAGGTCTTCGCCGAGAGCAGCTTCTACGCCGTCGATTGGAGCGTGCCGGCGGGCCTGACCCTGGCGAGCAGCGGCACGGAAACCGGGCAGGAGCCCGCCGGCGATCTGACGATCCATCACATCCTGGCCGGGCCCGTGCGCGAGTTTGCGGCCACGGCGGGGGCGCGCTACCGCCAGGAGACCCGGCAGGTGGCTGGCATCAGCGTCCGCTCCACCGCGCTGCTGACCGATACCGCGCAGGCCAGCCAGGACCTAGGCATCGCCGCGACCGCCCTGGCCCTCTATAGCCGCCTGTTCGGCCCCTATCCCTTCAACGACTTTGACCTGGTGCTCACGCCCGACGGCGGGGGCGGCATTGAGTTTCCCGGCTACGTGATGATCTCGCACCTGCGCCCGACCAACTACTGGCGCGAGCATGTCGTCTCCCACGAAGTGGCCCACCAATGGTGGTACAGCCTGGTGGGCGACGATATTTTCCGCGAGCCCTGGCTCGACGAGTCCTTCGCCGACTACACGACCTATCTCTACCTGCAGCAGACCGCCGGGCAGGCCGTGGCCGACAACGTGTTCCAGGAGCAGACGGCCGGGGTCTGGCCGGGCTTCCAGGGCGACGTGGCAACGGCCAATCCGTTCGCGGGCAAGCGGGTCGGCAGCGCGATCTGGGAATTTCGAGACTTCGACGAATATGACGGGATCATCTATGGCAAAGGCCCCGTCTTCCTGGACCGGCTGCGGCGCGTGTTGGGCGATGATCGCTTCTTCCGGCTGCTGCAAACTCATTATGCCCGCAACAAATATGGGATCACGACCGGGCGGACCTTCCTGCGCGAGGCGGAGGAGCTCGCCGGCCCCGATGCGCCCGCGGTTGAGTCGCTTTACCTGGCCTGGGTCGAGGGGCGCCGGCCCTAGCGGGCCCGCGGCGCCCGAGGAGGCTCCCGATTTATACTGCCAACCAGATCACCATGGCGGCCGACCCGGCCGTGATTTTCAAGCTGGCCGCCGAAATCGAGCGCTGGCCCTTGTTTCTGCCGCACTACCGCTACGTGCGGCTCCTGCGCGTGGCCCCGGATCGGCGCTTTAAGGTCGCCGCCATGGGCGCCCGGCGGGACTTCCTGCCTGTTAGCTGGACGACCACCCAGGAGCTCTTCCCGGACGAGAATCCCCGGCGTATCCGCTTCCGGCATGTGCGGGGCATCACCCGCGGCATGGACGTGGCCTGGCTGATTACCCCGGGGCCCCACACCACCCATGTCGCGATCCAGCACTATTTTGCGCCCGGCTGGCCGCTGATCGGGGGCTGGCCCACCGAACGCATTATCGGCGCCTTCTTTGTGGGCACGATCGCCGGGCGCACCTTGCGCTGTGTGAAGGCGACCGCCGAAGCCGCCATGGTCGCCTTAGAAAGAAGCTGACCCATGCCCCCCCGTCCGCCTGGATCGGCCGGCGCGCGCTCGTCTGCTGGCCCACGCCGGCGGGTCGTGATCACCGGCCTCGGCGCCGTGACTCCCCTCGGCAGTGGGCGCGACGGGCTCTGGGGCGGGCTGCGTCGCGCCCACTCGGCTGTGCGGCTGCTGACGCGCTTCGACGCCCGTCCCTTCAAGTCCCAGGTCGCCGCCCAGGTGGACGATTTCGACCCCCTCCTCCTGATCGAGCCGCGGACGGTGCGCCGCCTCGACCGCTATTCGCAGTTCGCCGTCGTGGCTGCGCTCCAGGCCGTGGCGGACGCGGGTCTGGCGCTCACGGCAGCCGATCAGGAGCAGGCCGGGGTCTACCTGGGCAGTGCGCTGGGCGGGCTCAGCTTCGCCGAAGAGCAGCATGCGCGCTTTGTCGCGGCCGGGATTCGCGCTGTCGACCCGATCCTGGCCCTGAGTGTCTTCGGCGCCGCCGCCTCGGCGAACGTGGCCATGATCCTGGGCCTGCACGGGCCCAACATGACCAATGCGAATTCCTGTGCCTCGGGGGCGCTGGCCATCGGCCAGGCCTGCGAGCTGATCCGCCAGGGCGGCGCCCCGCTGATGCTTGCCGGCGGCGCCGAAGCGCCCCTGGCCCCGCTCACCTTCGGCTCGTTTGCCCTGATCAACGCGCTGTCCAGCTACAATGACACCCCGGAAACCGCCAGCCGGCCGTTCGACCGCACCCGCAACGGCTTCGTCATGGCCGAGGGCGCGGCGATGCTCGTGCTGGAGGATGCGGCCCATGCCCGGGCGCGGGGGGCGCATATCTATGCCGAGATCTGTGGTTACGCAACCAGCACGGACGCCTTCCATATGACGGCACCGCTGCCCAGCGGCGCGCAGACGGCCCGCGTCATGCAGGAGGCGTTGGACGACGCCGGCATTGCGCCGGCCCAGGTGGGATACCTCAACGCGCACGGCTCGGGCACGCCCCTCGGCGACCGCGCCGAAGCCCTGGCCATCCGCGCCGTCTTCGGCCCCGCCCTGGCGGCAGTGCCGATGAGTGGCACCAAGGCCCTGCACGGCCACGCCCTGGGCGCGACCGGGGCGATCGAGGCGGCGATCTGCGCCCTCTGTCTGGAGCAGGGCTGGCTGCCGCCCGCCGTCAACATCCAGACCCCCGATCCCGACTGCGATCTGCCCTTCATCGCCGCGCCCGGGCTGGAACGGCGCGTCGACTACATCCTGAGCAACTCCTTCGGCTTCGGCGGCCTCAACGTGGGGTTAGTATTTGCTCGCTATCGGCCATAGCGTCGACCGCGTTGCCCCCCTGCGCCCTCAGATAGCTAGGCAAGGAGCGGGGCGTAAACACCACCTGAAACTCGGATCGCGCGATCACCGTGGGATCTCAGGCCGGGCCTCGGGCTGAGAATCATTGACGGAGTCGGCGTGGGGCAGGTATACTGATCATACCCCGGCGATTTTGCGCCGGAAGCCGCTGCTAATCGCGGACCCACGATGGCGTTTTAGCTCGTAGTTGAGGCTCGTAGTTGAGGCTCGTAGTTGAGAAGGGAGTCCACTTTCCATGGAAAACGGATCGGGCAACGGGAAGGGGCATGAGCCGGGGCCGCCCAACGGCGCAAACGAGGCACCCAACGCGCCGCCGCCGACGCTGACCACCCGCCAGGGCCATCCCGTGTACGACAATCAGAACACGCGCACCGTCGGCGACCGCGGCCCGACGGTTCTGGAAAATTACCATTTTCTGGAAAAGATCACCCATTTTGACCGGGAACGGATCCCGGAGCGGGTGGTCCATGCCCGCGGCGCGGGGGCGCATGGCTATTTTGAAGCGTATGGCACCATCGGCGACGCGCCGGCCAGCACCTACACCCGCGACGCGCTGTTCCAGGAGCAGGGCAAGCGCACCCCGGTGTTTGTGCGCTTCTCGACCGTGATCC
>DATGEF010000060.1:0-8604 GCA_035310405.1 Chloroflexia bacterium
TTAGCGACTTGGCGAGCGGCCAATGCACGCCGATCCTCGGCCCTGATCTACTGGGGCCGCTCCTCGGCTCGCCCCGCGAGATGGCCCACCGCTGGGCAGAACACTATCGCTTTCCGCTGGGCACTCCAGCTCACGATAACCTAGCTCAGGTCGCCCAGTATCTGGCGACGATAGAAAACCCGAATGCTTTGCGCATCGCGTTCCGCAAGTACCTGACCGCCGAATTGCTCGGGAGTCACGGCACCTTGATCTCCCCGAAGTTGCGCAATGCCCCCCTTGACGATCTGCTGAGCGCCGTTGCTGCCGGCCACTGGGCAGACGATCCTACCGCCCCCTACAAATTGCTGGCCGCACTGCCTTTTCCGATCTACATCACAGCTAATCCTGACAACTTGCTGGCCGAGGCTCTGCGCGCGGCACTCAAGACGCCCCGGGTGGAACTTTGCCGTTGGCTGGATGACAACCGCTGGCCGCCCACGATTTACGACAGCGATCCCGACTACCAACCGGAGGTTTCTCAGCCGCTGGTCTATCACCTCTTCGGCCGGCTCCCGCTCCCCTTCTCATTGGTGTTGAAGGAAGACGACTACTTTGAGTATTTGGTGGGCGTGACGCGCAACAGCCGCCAAGTGCCCCCGGTGGTGCGCAATGCGCTGGCTGACAGCGCGCTCCTCTTCCTAGGCTTCCGACTGGACGATTGGGGCTTCCGAGTGCTTTTCCACAGTATTATCAAGCAAGGCGCGTCTACACGGCGAGGTCAGTATACGCATGTCGCTGTGCAACTCGATCCGCGGGCCGAAGGCACATCTGACCCCGGGGGCGCCCGCCGCTACCTGGAAAGTTATTTCGGATCGGCCGACGTGACGATCTACTGGGGCCGAGTGGAACAGTTTCTGCAAGACTTCTACGCCCACTGGACGCGTTACCAGGCCGAGGAGGCGAGCGGCTAATGGCCGCAATCGCTGCTCAGTCCAATCCTTATGTTGGACCACGTGCCTACCAGGCGGGTGAGCGGCTCTACGGGCGCACGCGCGAACTGGCCGATCTGCGCTACCTGCTGGTGGCCGAGCGGTTGGTACTGCTCTACTCGCCTTCAGGAGCGGGCAAGACCTCGCTGATTCAGGCGGCGCTTGTACCCGAACTGGAAAAACGACGGTTCCGAGTGCGGCCAGCGGTACGGGTGGGAACCATTCCAGCTGAGGGCTTGCCGGTAGGCGCAAACCGCTACACCTTGAGTGTGCTACTGGCCCTAGAGCAGGACCGGCCGGCAGCTGCCCAACTCCCCCCGGCTGGGTTGGCGGCATTGAACCTAGCGACTTACTTGGACCGGCGGGCGGCTGCCGACGGCGCTGCCGACGATGTGCTGATCTTCGATCAGTTCGAGGAGGTACTGACGCTCGACCCGACCGACCTAGAGGCCAAAGCGGCTTTTTTCGCCGGGCTGGGTGATGCGCTGCGCGATGGGCGGCGCTGGGCGCTGTTCGCGCTACGCGAGGACTACCTGGCCGGGTTGGACCCTTATCGGGGTACCTTGCCCGGAGGCCTGGCGACGAGTTTCCGGCTGGACCTGCTGGGGCGGTCGGCGGCGTGTCAGGCGATCCAGGCCCCGGCGCGGGCCGCGGGCGTGGACTTCACCGACGCGGCGGCTACGAAGTTGGTGGACGACCTGCGCCAAATGCAGATCCAGCAGCCCGACGGCACGGTCCTTGTGCAACCTGGGCCATGGATCGAGCCGGTGCTGTTGCAGGTGGTGTGCCGTGGGCTGTGGGAGCGTCTACCGCCGGCGGCGCGTGCAATCACCGAGACCGACGTGGCGGCGGTAGGCGACGTGGACGCAGCCCTCGTTCGCTACTACACCATGAGTGTGGCGACAGTGGCCGGAGCGGCTGGGCTGCCGGAGCGGCGCATCCGCGATTGGTGCGAGGAGCAGCTGATCACGGTAAGCGGCATCCGGGCGCAGGTGCTACGCGGGGCGGTGGAGAGCGGCGGGCTGCTTAATGCAGCGGTGGTACGGCTGGTCGCCACCCACTTGGTGCGGGCCGAGGAGCGCCGGGGAGCCACCTGGTATGAACTGGCGCACGACCGGCTGATCGAACCGGTACGCACCGACAATGCACATTGGCGGGATGCGTACCACATGCCCGCTCTTTTACTGCAGGTCCAGCAACTGGTAGACCGAGAGAGTTATGCGGAAGCCCTGTGGCTGCTTCAAGAGACGGCTATCCAGCCAGGCTGGACAACCTCCGACCGTGAGCGCCTGGCCGCACAGCTGAGCAAGATCAAGCAACTTCAGGCGGAGCGGTTCGAGGATCGTCTCGACAAGCTGGAGCGTGACTACTTGGCGGCAATGGTGCCGCTGGGTAGCCTGGAAGAAATGGCCCGAGTGGACGAGCAGTTGGAGAAGCTACGCCAGATCGACGATCACCGCGATCTCAGCGCGGCCACCGCCCGTGTCACCAAGCTGCGTGAACTAACGCTCATCGAGCGTGCCTATTTCAACATCGCTAAGTGCGCCTAACAAAACCCGGCAAGTGGCACACATTTTGATCGGTAGCGGGTATGGCTAAACCACTTGTGACCGATGAACTGTGGGCGGTGATTGAACCGGAGCTGCCGCCCGAACCCGCCAAACCCAAAGGCGGCCGGCCGCGCGTGCCGGATCGCGCCGTCTTGACCGGCATCCTGTTTGTGCTCAAGACCGGCATTCAATGGGCAGATCTGCCGCCAGAGATGGGCTGTGGTTGCGGCATGACGTGCTGGCGGCGACTGCGGGATTGGGATGCGGCCGGAGTCTGGACCCGCGTCCACCTGCTGTTGCTGGAACATTTGCCCTGTGCGCAGCGCATCAACTGGGCGCGCGTGGCGGTGGACTCGACCAGCATTCCCGCCCCCGCCGGCGGACCCGCCACCGGCCCGAACCCGACGGATCGGGGGAAAACCGGCACGAAACAGCATGTGGCGGTCGATGCCCAGGGCATCCCGTTGGCCGTGGATCTGACCGCGGCCCATCGGCCGGAGGGCCAGCAGTTGTTGGAACTGATCGATGCGCTGCCGCATGTCGCCGGGCGGCGGGGTCGCCCGCGCCACCGCCCAGACAAAGTCCATGCCGATAAGGCGTATGACGCGCGGGCCAATCGCACGGGGCTGCGCGCCCGGGGGATCATTCCCCGGATCGCGCGGCGGGGCATCGAGTCGCGGGAACGCCTGGGCCGCTGGAGATGGGTGGTGGAACGCACCATCAGTTGGCTGCATCGGATGCGGCGCTTGCGGATTCGCTATGAGCGGCGGGATGATATTCATCAAGCCTTCCTGACATTGGGCGCGTTGATGATCACTTGGAACTTTGCCCAATCCGGGTTTTGTTAGGCGCACTAATTACGGTGACCCCATTGTCGTCTACAACCAGGCGCGTGGCCTCTGGTTCGCCGGCGACCTGGCCACTGACTGCGGCGGCCAGGGCATCGGCCTGTGGACCTCCCCCGACGGCATCACCTGGACCCCCGGCGCCTGCGCCGACTACGGCGGCGCCGACGACCGAGAGAGCATGTGGGTGGACAACAACCCCGCCAGCCCCTACTACGGGCGCATGTACATCTCCTGGAACGACTTCGCCCAAGCCCAGCAGATCCGGGTAACCGTCTCCAATAACGGCGCCAACTGGAGCACTCCGGCCAACGTGTCCAACGGCTACATCCGCAATGTGCAGGATACCGGCGACCTGGCAGGCGGCGGCAACGTGTACATCGCCGGCATGAACGAGGGCGGCGGCGGTCTGAACATGCGCACCAACATCATGTACAAGACGATCGACGGCGGGACCACCTGGACGGCGAACACGATGGGCGCGCCCTTCTTTCCGCCGGGCCGGGGCGTCAGCGGGTACTTCATGGGCATGTACCCCGGCGGCTACTGGCGGTACATGGGCTGGGGGCAGCCGGCCGCGGTGGGCAACGTGGTACACTACGCCTACGCGATGGGCATAGCGGGCATAGACCCCGGCAACATCCTGTACACCCGCTCGACCGACGCGGGCCTCACCTGGTCGACGCCGATCCAGCTAAACAGCGACGAGACGAGCTCGCGAGCACAGTGGCAGCCCTCGCTGGCGGCTACGGTCGGCGGGGCGCTCTTCGTCGGCTGGTATGACGAGCGCGAGACGACGACCTCCTGCACGCCAGGGGCCGCAGTGCCCTGCTACCGCCGCTGGGGCGACGTCTCGCTGAACAACGGGGTGAGCTGGCTGCCAGACCAGACGGTGGGCGACGTGGTCAGCTCGCTGCCCGGCCAGCCTGACACGACTGTGCAGGCGAACTACGCGGGCGACTACAACTACGACAGCTCGGACGGGACGAACGTCTACGACTCCTGGACCGACGGGCGGGTGCTGATCGGCGGGAACTCGCAGCAGGACGTCTTCTTAGACAAGATCGTGCTGATCCAAGGTACGCCGACGCCGACGGTGACCGGCACGCCGCCGACCAACACGCCGCTGCGCACCTCGACGTCCACCCCGACGACGACGGCGACACCTTGCGTGGCGCCGGGCGTGTTCGGCAACCCCGGCTTCGAGACCAGCTCCTTCCCGCCGTGGCTGATCTTGAGCAGTAACCCCGCGCCGGTGGTGTCCCATCTCACGGCGCACACCGGCACCTTCTCGGGCCACGTAGGCAGCCTGCCCGGCGCCGAGTACTTCGGCGATAGCTCCTTCTACCAACAGATCAACGTGCCCACCGGCGGCGGCATGCTCTCCTACTGGTATTGGCCCCGCACCGTCGACTCGATCTCCTTTGACTGGCAAGACGCCTACGTCACCGACCCCACTGGGGTGACGATCCTGGCGACGATCATGCACGTCTGTCAGAACACCGAGACCTGGACCAACGTCACCTTCAACATGGCGCCGTATGCCGGGACGACGGTGGGCATCAAGTTCCTGTCGCACGGCGACGGCGCCGGCGACCCGACCGACATGTTCGTCGACGACGTTTACCTGTTGGCCACGACATGTGCGACAAGCACGCCCACTGTTACCCCGGGCGGCCCGACGAACACCCCTAGCGTGACGCCCACGCCAGCCTGCGACCAAGTGGGCGCTTACCGCGTGCTGATTGTCTTTGCCGACCAGGGCGTCCAGCCGACGATCTTGCGCAACAACCTGCGGTCCGAGCTGGGCATCAGCCTCGTCGACACCTTTGACGGGCAGGTCGGCACGCCGACCCTTCTCCAATTGCAGCAATACGACATCGTCGTACCCTTCAGCGACTACGGCTGGTCGAACCAGACCCTGCTAGGCGACAACCTGGCCAGCTACCTGCAAGGTGGCGGTATCGTCGTCGCCTTCAACTACGATTGGTACGGCGGCGGGCAATCGATCACTGGCAACTGGTTGACCGGCAACTACACGCCCTATAACAATCCGGGCACTGGCAACAACTCCAACGGCATGCTGGGCACCTGCACCTTCGCCCCGCTGTGCAGCGGTGTGACCACGCTCAACGCCTTCTGGCGCGAGACCATGACGCTGCCCGCAGGGGCCACGCAGGCGGCCACCTGGAACGACACCACCCCGTTGCTCGTCTACAAGGGGCGGGCTATCGGCATCAGCGCCTACGTGGGCGACAGACTCGGCCAGTGGAGCGGCCAGTACAGTCAGGTGATCGCTAACGCCGGCCGCTGGTTAAGCCCGCCGCCATGTGTGACAAACACGCCCACCGTTACCCCGGGCGGCCCGACGAACACCCCTAGCGCGACGGTCACGCCCACCGTCTGCACCGCCGGGCTAGGTCCCTGGGCTTATGTGGCCCCCTATCCCTCCGGCGCAGTTGAAGCCCCCGCCGTCGGCAGCGACGGCACCTACCTCTACTCAGGGGGCGGTTACATCGGCGGGGCTTCCAACTTCTTCAACCGTTACGCCCCCTTCGCCGACACCTGGACCAGCCTTCCCCCGGTGCCCAGCGCCCTCTACTTTACCCGCGGGGTCTACGCCGCCAACACCAACTCCTTCTACATCTTCGGCGGCTATGACGGCTCGGCGGTGGTCAACACCACCTACCGCTACAACATCGGCACTTCCACCTGGTCCACCGGCGCAGTCATGCCCGCCGGTCGCTACTTCTCCGGTCAGGTCTACTACCCCGCCAACGGCAAGATCTACATCCTCGGCGGCCTCGACGCCTCGGGCGAGGCGAACCAGACCTGGGAGTACGACCCCGTAGCCGACACCTGGAATACGACCCGCGCGTCGATCCCGGTGGCGATGGGCGGCTCTGGCGCCACCATCCTCGGGCAGTTTATCTACATGATGGGCAGCTGGAACAGCAGCGCCGGCTCGACGCTGAACTATCGCTACGACATCCTCGCCAACACCTGGTCGGCGCAGGCCCCCATCCCGGCGAACTATTATGATCCGGGCGCCGGCGTGCTGGCCGGCAAGATCTACCTCTTCGGCGGGGGCAACCCGATACTGAGCCACGACCCGCGCGGCGCGCTGCTCTCCGGTTCGGCGCCGGGCACGGCGTACAACACCACCCGCATCTACGACCCGGTGGCCAACAGTTGGGCGAGCGGGCCGAACCTGAACATGCCGCGCTCGTTCGCGGCAGGCGCGGCAGTTGGAAACCGGCTGATCGCGGTGGGTGGCTACACCGGCTCCGCCAGCACGTACACCGTCGAAGTGACCAACTTGATTTCGTGCGGCACCAACACGCCCGGGCCAAGCCCCACCCCGGTGCCACCGACGGCCACGGTCACCCTGACGTCTACGGCGACTCCAGGCGCGCCGACGGCCACGCCCACCAGCACAGCCACGGCCACGCTCACCAACACACCGACCAATACGGCCGGGCCGCCGACCAACACGCCGAGCAACAACCCGACCAATACGGCTGGGCCGCCGACCAACACGCCGAGCAATACGGCCGGGCCGAGCAGCACGGCCGGGCCGAGCAACACGATGCCACCGGGCAGTACTACAACGGTGGGGCCGACCAACACGGTGCCGCCGGGTAGCACAACCACGGCCGGGCCGACCAATACCGTAGGACCGACCAACACGGTGGGGCCGACGAACACGGCCGGGCCGAGCGCGACGCCGTGCAGCCTGAGCTTCACCGACGTGCATGTGACCGACTACTTCTACGCGCCGGTGCTCTACCTGGCCTGCCATGGGGTCATTAGCGGCTACCGCAACGGCGACGGCACGTTCAGCTTCCGCCCGTACAATAATACGACGCGCTCGCAGATGGTCAAGATCGTCGTCCTCGGCTTCGGCAAGCCGATCGTCACCCCGGCGGGCGGCAATAACACTTTTGCCGACGTCCCGCCGAGTAATCCCTTCTTCGCCGTCGTCGAGACGGCGGCGGCCGCCATGATCGTGTCGGGCTACAACTGTGGGGGGCCGGGCGAGCCGTGCGACAGCGCCCACCGGCCCTACTTCCGGCCCTACGCCAACGTCACCCGCGGCCAGTTGAGCAAAATCGACGTCGGCGCCGCCGGCTGGGCCGTCATCAACCCGGCCACCGGCAGCTTCGCGGACGTGCTGCCCGGCACCGCGTTCTACGTCTTCGTGGAGACCGCAGCCGCGCGCGGCGTGATCAGCGGCTACACCTGCGGCGCGGCCCCTGCCGGCCCGTGCGTGCCGCCTGGTAACCGGCCCTACTTCCTGCAGGGCAACAACGCCACCCGCGGCCAGATCGCCAAGATCGTCTATCTCTCGATCCTCAGCGGCCCGGCCGCCGTCCGGCCCTAGCACCTAAACGGGGGCAGACTCACGTCCGCCCCCACAACCCGCTCGTTGGGGCGCCGGTTGGCGGCGCCCCAATTTCTCTTTCGCCCCGCTCACACCCACCCAAACGCCGGTTGTGCCCTGCCTGGCCAAACTCCTCTGAACATTAGAGAGCTGAATAGTTACCTCAGTTAAATACAAAGTCGGGAGGAGGGGCGCCGGGGTGCCGGCGCCCCTCCTTCCACTGGGGGGATCGCGCCGGCACCCCGCGCCGCGGGCGCCGCGGGCGCCGCAGCGTCGACGGCGCCCGGCGCCCGCCGGGCGCGAGCCGGGAGGCGGGGACGGCGGCCCGCCTCCCGGCCGGCCGCTACGGGATGCCCGACCAGTCCGCGAGCGCCAGCGCCGCGCACTCCTCGTCGGTCAAGAACCCCGCGGGCCCCGCGACGGCGCGAGCCCCGCCGGGCGGGATGTCCGTGGGTAGCCGGATCGCGGCGGCTTTGCGACGCGCCCCGGCCGCGATCTGGGCCATTCTGGGGTGAGCGGGATCCGTACCACGGCCGCCGGGGGGCTGGGGGTAGCGCCAGGCGCCCATCAGCTGCTGGATAGCCGCCTCGGCGGTCGGGTGCGGGGTGAGCCCCGCCTGGCCCGTCGCCTGCCAGCCGGTAGCGCTGGCCTGGATGCGGCCGTAGCAGGTTGCGCCGCTGATGTGCTACGCACCGCTTCGCGATCACCGCGAGCCCCCCTGCCGCGGGCTGGATGTCGACGATTTCGCCAGTGTCGGGGTTCATATACATTACAGTTGTGATCAGGTGGCGCGCTGCGCTGTCTGCGATTGTCGTGAGGATCATGGCGTTGCTCCTTGCGGCTAAAGGGCCGGTCCC
>DATGEF010000061.1:0-8074 GCA_035310405.1 Chloroflexia bacterium
GCGGGCCGGGGCTGGAGAGTGGGGGGCAGGACGAGGGGCCGGCGGTCGGGGACCAGGATAGCAGCGAGGGTTAATGCATGTCTGATTCGCAAAAGCCGCCACCGCGCGTGCCGCCCGAGATGGCCCGCCGGATTATCGAAGCGGCCCGCCTGCGCGCTGAGCTGCCGGACGCGGCGCCCGCCCCCCCGGTGCCGCCTGCGGCCGCGCCGCCGGCCCCCCCGCCGCCCACGCTGACGCCGCAGGAGGCGATCCGCGAACAGGCTGCCGCCTTGCACCGGCAGGCGATCGCCGAGATCCAGGCGGGGGATAGCAGCGCGGCCCGCCGGCACCTGGAAGAAAGCCTGGCCCTGGAGCGCGATATTGCGGTGCCGGCCGATATGGCGGCGACCCTGATTATGCTGGGCCAGGTGCTCTTCAGCCAGAATGAGCGCGACCCCGGCCTGGCGCTGGCGCGCGAGAGCCTGGCGATCTTCCGCAGCCGCGGCGCCCCCGAGGCTGCGCAAGTCCAGGAGATCGTCACGCAGATGGAGGCCTTGGTCCGCCAGGATGCCGCCGGGGGGTCCCGCGACCTGCTCCGCCAGGGGATTGCCGCGCTGCAGGCCGGCGATGGTGAGGTGGCGGGTGAGCTGCTCGACCAGAGTCTGCAAGCGGCGGTGGCGGCCGGGGACGGGGCCGTGGCCGCCGCCGCCCTGCATCACCTGGGGTTACTGCTCTTCTCTGCGGGCCACCTGGAGCAGGCTGAAGCGGCCCTGCGCGACAGCATGGAGCTGAACCGCACGCTGGCCGACGAGCCGTCGCTGGCGGCCGGGCTAGCCCTACTGGGCCAGGTGCTCGTGGCCCGCGACCAGCGGCCCGAGGGCCTGCGCCTCTTGCGCGAGAGCATGCTGACCTGGAAGGCCGCGAACCTGCCGGAGCAAGCCGCTCAGGTCAAGGAGCTGATCGCCGAGATCAAGGCCGCGGCGACCGGCCCGCCGGCCGATTGACCGATGAGCGAGCTTGCTCAGTGGACCTCGCCAGGGGTGCCCGGCGGGCCCGCGACGGGGCGCTGGTTAAACCAATTCCAGACCTCGTCTGCCTGCTCGTGGGTCCAGCCATAGCTCTCGGCAGTCATGTTCCAGTCCTTGCGGTCCTGCTCGTTGTACTGCCGCTCCAATTCGTCGAGCTGGGTCGTGGAGAGGTTCTCCATCACTGCGGGACGTGTCGCGTTACCGCCCGGGCCTCCGGTATTGGTCTTTCCTGGTCCGCTTGGATGCTGGTCCATGTTCCCCTCCTGTGGCTATGCAGCGATATGGCGCCCCGTCAGCGGGTGCCGATCAGGACCCTCGCATAAGGCATGCCAACGGCCCGGGGCCGCCGGACCGCCTACCGCACGCCGACCAGCACAGGCCGGGGGATTCGGTCGGCCGAGTGGTCAGGCAGGGGGCTCTCCTCGTTCACTTCGAGGGCCAGCTTGGCATTCAGCGGCAGCTCCATCTGCACCGGCATGGGATAGTTGCCGGTGAAGCAGCCCTGGCAGAGGGTGTCGCCGCGGCCCTCGTCGATGGCGACGGCGGTGAAGAGGCCGGCCAGGCTCAGGTAGCCGAGGCTATCCGCGCCGATATGCCGGCAGATCTCGGCCACATTCAGGCGGTGGGCGATCAGCTCCTCGCGGCGGGCGGTGTCGACGCCCAGATAGCAGGGGTGGCGCATGGCCGGGCTATGGATGCGCACATGGACTTCGCGGGCGCCCGCTTTGCGCAACAGGTCGACAATCGGCTTGGTGGTGGTGCCGCGCACGATGCTGTCGTCGACCACGACGACGCGGCGGCCTTCCAGGACCTCGGGCAACGGGTTGAACTTGAGCTCGACGCCGCGGGCGCGCATCGTCTGATCCGGCTGGATAAAGGTACGCCCGATGTAGCGGTTCTTGACCAGGCCCTCGGTATACGGCAGCCCGGCCTGCTGGGCGAAGCCAATGGCCGCCGGGATGGCCGAATCGGGCACGCCGATGACGATATCCGCGTCGGCCGGCTGCTCGATAGCCAGTTGGCGGCCCATCGCCTGGCGGGCCAGGTAATTGGGCCGGCCGCCGATCTTGCTGTCGGGGCGGGCGAAGTAGATATACTCGAACACGCAGAGGGCCTGCGGGTGATCGGGAGCTGTTTCCCAGGTGGTCAGGCCGCTGCCGTCGATCTGCACGATCTCGCCCGGCTTGACCTCGCGGGTGAAGGCGGCGCCGACCGTCTGCAGGGCGCAGGACTCGGAGGCGACCACCCAGGCGCCATGGGGCAGGCGCCCCAGGCAGAGCGGCCGGATGCCGAACGGGTCGCGGACGGCGTAGATCGCGCCCGGCGTGAGCAGTGCCAGGCTGTAGGCCCCTTCCAGGCGCGGCATCAAGCTGCGGATACGGCTCACCCAGTCCCGGCCGGGCGTGTAGACCAGGGCTTGGGCGATAACCTCGCTGTCGGTCGTCCCCTCGAAAGACGCGCCCTGCTCCTGCAGCCGGTTCTTCAGCGCCAGGGCGTTAATAATATTGCCGTTGTGGGCCAGGGCCAGCGGGCCGAGATCCGGGCTGCTGACCTCGATCGGCTGCGAGTTGCAGGCCCGGTTCGAGCCGGTCGTCGAATAGCGGGTGTGGCCGATCGCCGCCAGCGACTCGGGGCCCTGCAGCCCGGCCAGCGCGGCTTCGTCAAAGACCTGCGCGACCAGGCCCATGCGGCGGAAGACGTTGAGGCGCTGGCCCTCGGTGGTGGCAATCCCCGCGCTCTCCTGGCCGCGATGCTGCAGGGCATACAGGCCAAAATAGGTGATGCGGGCCACATCTTCCCCCGGCGCCCAGACGCCGAACACCCCACAGGCTTCGTGCAGGCGATCATCCTCGTCGACGGCGTTTTGAAAGTTTTGAGTTTTGCTCGCGCAGCGGTGCCGCAGGCACATTTTTGCTCGCGCAGCGGTGCCGCAGGCACATTTTTGAGTTGCGAGATCGCGTTTTTTGGAGATCTCTGCATGCGGCAGCATTGGAATCTCTAGCCCGTCGAACGCCATAATAGTAGCCATCCCTTTCGTCCCGTGCCGGGACACGCCCCAACGCTTGCTGCTTATACAAATTTATACGTATTTCCCACCGAATTAGCCCTTATTCCCGCTACTGGATTGCCCTGCATCCCTAAAATTCATAAATTCCAATCCCCAACCCCCGCCATCGGATTTCGGATTGGTCAACGAAGAACTGGTGACCAACAGCCCACCAACTCAAAAATGTGCCTGCGGCACCGCTGCGCGAGCAAAAATGTGCCTGCGGCACCGCTGCGCGAGCAAAACTCAAAACTCAACACGCGTCCGTCACGCCCGCTCCAGGCCATGGTGCCAGGCGTCGGCAGCCGCGGCCAGCGGGACGTGCGCCAGGAGGACCGGGCCCCGCTGCAGGGTGATTGTGTCGCCACCCGTGGGGCCCAGGGGCAGCAGGCGGATGTCGTGCCGGGCGGCCAGCGTCCCCAGCGCGGCCGCGGATGCGGGAGCGCAGGCCAACACGATCCGGGACGGCGCCTCGTTAAAAAGCAACACGTCGCCCCGGCCGGCCGGCGACTCGTCAAGCGCGGCCAGGTCGAGGTGCGCGCCGACCCCGCCCGTGATGCAGCCCTCGGCCAGCGCGACGGCCAGGCCCCCCTCGCTGCAATCGTGGGCGGCCAGCACCAGCCCGGCCCCGATCGCGGCCAGCGCGGCCGCCTGCACCCGCTGCTCGGCGGCTAAGTCGATCGCGGGCGGCCGGCCGGCTTCCTGGCCATGGACCGTCGCCAGATACTCGCTCGCGCCCAGGGCCGCGACTCCGCCCACCGTCGCGACAGGCGCCAGCACGCAGAGAGTGGCCCCGGCGGGCCAGGCCATCCCGACCCGTTGCGTGACATCCTCCAGCAGCCCGACCATCCCCACCACCGGCGTGGGCAGCACGGCCTGGCCCGCCGTCTCGTTGTAGAGGCTCACGTTGCCGCTGACCACAGGCGTGCCCAGGGCCTCGCAGGCCGCGACGATGCCCCGCACACAGCCCTCCATCTGGTAGAAGACCTCCGGCCGTTCCGGGCTGCCGAAATTGAGGCAGTCGGTCACGGCCAGGGGCGTGGCGCCCGTGCAGACCAGGTTCCGGGCCGCCTCGGCCACGGTCTGCATCCCGCCCTCGTAGGGGTCCAGGTAACAGAAGCGGCTGTTGCAGTCTGTGGTCACGGCAATGCCTTTGGCCGTGCCTTTGATGCGCAGCACGGCGGCATCCGCCTGGCCGGGCGCGAGCACCGTATTGGTGCCGATCGTGTGGTCATAGGTCCGGTAGACCGCCGCCTTGCTGGCGATGTTGGGCGCCGCGAGCAGGGACAGCAGGGCAGCGCTATAATCGGCGCCGGCCGGCTCCGGCGGCAGGATCGCCGCCCAGTCGGGCGCCTGTAAGGCGGCCAGCTGCGGGGCGGGCCGGCCCTGGCGGTGATAGACGGGGCACTCGTCGGTCAGCAGCGTGGCAGGCAGGTCGACGACTTGCTGGGCGCCGTCGAAGATCGCGACCCGGCCGCCGGTCGTTACCTCGCCGATCTCGGCGCAGTGCAGGCCCCAGCGGGCGAAGATCGCCTGGGCGCGGGCCTCTGCGCCGCGGCGAACCACGACCAGCATGCGTTCCTGGCTTTCGCTGAGCATCACCTCATAGGCGTTCATGCCGCGCTCGCGGCGGGGCACCCGGGCCACGTCGATGCGCACGCCCGCCCCGCCGCGGCTGGCGGCCTCGACCGTCGACGAGGTCAGCCCGGCCGCGCCGAGGTCCTGCATGCCGACGACGATGCCGGTGGCCAGCACTTCGAGGCAGGCCTCGATCAGGCACTTTTCGAGGAAGGGGTTGCCCACCTGGACGGCCGGGCGCTTGGCTTCGTTCTCGGCGTCGAGCGTGTCGCTGGCGAAGGTCGCGCCGTGGATGCCGTCGCGCCCGGTATCGGCGCCGACCAGCAGCACGGGATTGCCCACGCCTTCCGCCTTGGCGCTCATCAGCGCGTCTTTCGCGATGATCCCCACGCACATGGCGTTGACCAACGGGTTGCCGGCATACGAGGGATGGAAATAGATCTCGCCGCCGACCGTCGGCACGCCGATGGCGTTGCCGTAGCGCCCAATGCCGGCCACGACGCCGCCGAATAGGTAGCGCGTGCGCGGCTCGGCGAGCGGGCCGAAGCGTAACGAGTTGAGCAGCGCGATCGGCCGCGCGCCCATGGTGAAGATATCGCGCACGATGCCGCCGACGCCGGTGGCGGCGCCCTCCACCGGCTCGACCGCGCTGGGATGGTTATGGCTTTCGATTTTAAACACGACGGCCAAGCCCGCGCCAATATCGACCGCGCCGGCATTCTCGCCTGGGCCTTGCAGCACCCGGGGCCCCCGGGTCGGGAAGAGCTTGAGCAAGGGCCGGCTGTTTTTGTAGCCGCAGTGCTCGCTCCACATGGCCCCGACCATGCCGAGCTCGACCGCGTTCGGGATGCGGCCCAGCAAGGAACAGAGGTGGGTATACTCGTCTGGCGAGAGACCCACCTCTGACAACGGGACCGCCGGCGGCGGCAGGCTGGGATCAACTGTGCTGGTGGGTTCGTTGGGCATCCGCATCCTTGTCCGGTCTTGGGTGTCAGGTGTTGGCTGTGGGGTCGATCTGATCCGCACCTCCTGCTGGAGGACAGGAGGACAGACTGTGCCCAACTAATCCCCGCTATTATACCATTCCGTGCCGCTGGCTGCTACCCCGCCCCACGGCGGGTGCGCGGCGGGGCCGGTCTCGCGGACAAAGTTACGACTTTCGTCTGATAACCCAAACCCCCTAATCCCTTATAATTGACAAGGATTATCCGATTTTAGCTTAAGGATCTAAGGCGGAAAGCGATGCAAAGCCCGATCGACGCGATTGATAAGATGATCCTGGACCTGCTGCAGACCGATGCGCGGACGCCGTTGGCGACGATCGCGCGCGCGGTGGGGTTGAGCGGGGCCGCCGTGGCCGAGCGTGTGCGCAAGCTGGAGAGCAGCGGCGTCATCCGCGGCTACACGGCGATCGTGGACCGCGAGAAGCTAGGCAAGCCGCTGACCGCGTTTATCCGCGTCACCTTGCAGCCGGCGCGGGGCACGGGCTGGGGTGGGCCCGCCGAGGCTCTGGCCGTGGACCCCGACGTGCTCGAAATCCACCACGTGGCCGGCGAAGACTGCCTGATCCTGAAGGTCCATGCGGCCGACCCGCGGGGCATCGAGGCGTTGCTCACGCGGCTGCGCGACCGGGTGGAGGTGACGCGGACGGTGACCATGATTGTACTCTCCACGGTCAAGGAAGACTGCCGGTTTTCCTGGCACGCGGACACCCATTGAGGACCTACCGGTCAAGGACCGCTCTCTCAAGAGAGCGGCATGTGCGGAGACGGCAGCCAACCGTTGAACCACATCGCAAGCCTGGACTAGACAGCTTGTAACTGAGCCGGCTGCTCATGGCAGAGCCAACAACGTAGCGGGCGCCACCCTAACCTGCTACCGCTTGGCCGGCCAGTGTCGAAGGGTTGTATATACGCCGCGAGGTGACTTACCGTGTTTATCCCTGTGGTCGATCAAGAGCAGCACCCGTTAATGCCCACCACACCGGCCCGCGCCCGCCGTTGGATCCGGGAGGGCAAAGCCACCGGCTTCTGGAAGCGCGGCGTCTTCTGCGTGCGCTTGAACGTCCCGCCCTCCGCGTGGCACACCCAGCCGGTCGCCGTGGGCATCGACCCCGGCAGCAAGCGCGAGGGCCTCGTGGTCGCCGCGGCCGCCCACACCTACCTGAACGTGCAGGCCGTGGCCGTGGACTGGGTGAAGGATGCCGTGGCCACGCGCCGCACGATGCGCCGTGGTCGCCGCTCACGCAAGACACCCTACCGGGCCAATCGGCGCAACCGCCAACGCGGGGGTCTCCCACCCAGCACCAAAGCGCGCTGGGGGTGGAAGTTGCGCCTGGCCCGGTGGTTGGCCCGCCTCTACCCGGTGAGCGTGTTCGTGGTGGAGGATGTGGCCGCCACCAGCAAAACCGGCCAGCGCCGCTGGAACAGCTCGTTTTCGCCGCTGGAAGTCGGTAAACGCTGGTTCTACGGGGAGTTACAGAACGTGGCCCCGGTGTCCACCCGCCACGGCTGGGAGACGAAACAATATCGAGACGCGCTGGGGCTGCCCAAAGCCAAAGACAAGCTGGCCGAATGCTGGGACGCCCATTGCAAGGGGCGGGTCAGCTTACACGCGCTGAGCGATGGCCGGCGCCTGACGCAAAATGCCCAGCCGGCCGATCTGCGGTTGCGCACGTTCGCCAGTTGGCGGACCCGTCCGGCTCCTCCCGCCGGCTGAAGCCGGGGGTCTCCGCCGCTACCTTATCCGCAAGGAGAGTTTTCTATGAAAGGACGCGATCTCGCACTCTTGTTGGCTCTGGCGGCGCTCTGGGGCGCCAGCTTCATGTTCATCAAAGTGATTTTGCGCGACGGCGTCTCGCCGCTGACACTGGTCAGCTACCGGCTCGGTCTGGGCGCCGCCGGGCTGCTGGCGTTCTACGGCGCCGGCCGGCTCCGCCAGCGGGTCGCGGGGCAGGCCGCCGATCCCTTCCCCTGGCGGCGCCTGCTGAAGCCGGCGCTGATCCTGGGCGTGCTCAACGTGGTGCTGCCGTATGCGGCGATCACCTGGGGCGAGACGGCGATCAGCAGCGGCGAGGCCGCCATCCTGAACGCGACCACGCCGCTGTTCGCGACCATCTTCGTGCTGCTGCTGGGCACGCGGGCGGGCAGCGAGGGAACCAGCCTCGCGCGGATGCTGGGGTTAGGGATCGGCTTCCTGGGCGTCGCCCTGCTCGTGTCGGGGGGCAGCGCCCAGCCCGGCGTATCGAGCGCCCAGGCCTGGCTGGGGCATGGCGCCGTGCTCGTGGCCTCGGCCTCTTATGCCATCGCCAGCCTCTACGCCCGCCGCGCTTTCGCCGGGCTGCCGGCCATCTATTCGGCGCTCGCGCAGACCTGTGCCGCGGCCCTGATCATGCTGCCGGTTCCCTTCCTGGATCCGCCGGCCCATGCGCTCTCCCTGGCCG